>CAIXAQ010000897.1 GCA_903917425.1 uncultured Bacteroidales bacterium | reverse complement strand
GGGTGCCAGGCTGAGAATAACGTTCCGGTTGTTGGAAAGCAACAGGTAGCCCTTACTCGTATTATGCACTGGATCCGCATGGACCGTTATTATTCGGAAGATGTTGCAAATCCATCGGTTTATTTTCAACCGGTGATGTGCCAGCAATGCGATAATGCACCCTGCGAAAATGTATGCCCTGTTTCGGCTACCAACCACAGCAACGAAGGCCTCAACCAGATGGCCTACAACCGTTGTATAGGTACAAAATATTGCATCAACAACTGCCCGTATAAAGTTCGTCGCTTCAATTGGTTCCGCTATGCTACCAACGATGCTTTCGATTACAATATGAACAGTGATATGGGCCGCATGGTTCTGAATCCTGATGTTACTGTCCGTGAGCGTGGTGTGGTTGAAAAATGTTCATTCTGCGTTCAGCGTATACAGGAGAAAAAATTGCAGGCGAAACTTGAAAACCGTGAGCTGGCCGACGGAGATATCAAAACGGCCTGTATGCAGGTTTGTCCGGCCGGTGCAATCATTTTCAGCGATACCAATAACAAGCAAGGCAAGCTTATCGATTTATTTACCGACCAACGCAATTACAACCTGATTGAAGAAGTTCACACACTTCCTTCGGTTGGCTACCTGACTAAAGTCCGTAACCGGGAAGAAGAAAACAAAAAGGCTTAACCTTTCGGATTGGGAATCCCAAAATATAAAAACAAAGCAACAACTATTAATTCGCAATACCTTATAAAATATGTATAAAGCTGAAGTACGAGGTCCGCTGATTCTGGGGAACAAGGATTACCGCCAGATCACCAGCGACATCATTGCGCCGATTGACAATCCGACTCCAGGCTGGTGGAAAGTTGCCCTGGCAATTAGTCTGACAATGGCCAGTTTCGGAATTTTTGCACTTTACTATACCGTTCGCTATGGTTTGGGTACATGGGCCGTTAACAATTCTGTAGCCTGGGGCTGGGAAATCATCAATTTTGTTTGGTGGATCGGTATCGGGCATGCGGGGACTGCATTCTCCATATTCCTGCTGATTTTAAGGCAGAAATGGCGTACTTCCATTAACCGTGCCGCTGAAGCTATGACCGTGTTTGCTGTAGGTTGTGCCGCTATTTTCCCGGCTATTCACATGGGCCGCGTTTGGCTGGCTTTCTACATTTTCCCTTATCCTAACACCCGCGGACCTTTATGGGTTAACTTTAACTCACCACTTTTCTGGGACTTTATCGCTATCAGCGCTTACCTGCTTATTTCAGCGTCATTCTGGTATTTCGGAATGGTTCCTGATTTTGCATCCATCCGCGACAGGGCAAAAACAAAGGCAAAAAAAGCTATTTATGGTTTCCTTGCTTTCGGCTGGACCGGTTCGACAAAAGAGTGGTTGCGTTATGAAGGTTTGAGTTATGTACTTGGCGGTATTGCTGCTGTTCTGGTAGTTTCCGTTCACTCCATTGTATCAACCGACTTTGCCAGTTCAGTAATTCCCGGATGGCACTCAACCTTATTTCCTCCTTATTTCGTAGTCGGAGCTATTTTCTCAGGTTTTGGTATGGTTATGACGCTGATGATCGTAATCCGTAAATATTATCATCTCGAAGATTATGTTACTGATTCTCATTTAAATGCTATTGCTAAAATCCTGGTTTTCATTTCCCTTATCATGGGAACCGCATATGCGACAGAAGTCTTTATAGCGTGGTACAGCGGCAATCCGTATGAAATGTTCACCTTTTTCCATAACCGGATCACAGGTGATTATACATTTATGTTCTGGGCTATGGTTACCTGCAATGCCATTATTCCGCAACTGATGTGGTCGAAGAAAATACGCAGCAATATCGCTGCCTTGTTCATCATTTCACTGATTATTAACGTGGGTATGTGGTACGAACGATTCAACATCGTTGTTACCTCGCTTTCAAAGGATTACCTTCCATCATCCTGGACTTCTTACTCACCAACCTGGGTTGAAATTGGAATTTATATCGGTACAATCGGGATTTTCACTACCGGCGTACTGTTCTTCTTCCGCTTCGTACCAATGATCGCAATCAGCGAAGTGAAGAGTGTATTGAAACCTACCGAAATAACGGAAAAACATTAAAATACTGAATTAAAATGAGTAACACACATATCATAGGGATTTTCGACAGCAAAAGTGATCTGCTGGCCGGTATTGAAGGAGCCCAAAGCAAAAACTTCACTATCGATGAAATTTACACCCCCTACCCGGTAATGGAAGCCATTGATGCTTTAAAACGGAAATCGAGGTTCACAACGGCAGCTTTTATCTATGGCGCAGTTGCAGTGGTTGGAGTACTTTCATTTCTATATTGGACTTCGGTGATCGACTGGCCGATAAATTATGGGGGAAAACCAACCAACGCGTTTCCTTCGTTTATCATCATAACACTGGTGCTTACCATTCTCACCATTACAATTATGAGTTTATTCACTTTTTCGATACGGGCCCGTATTTATCCGGGTAAAAAATATACTCTTCCCGACGAACGCGCCACAGATGACAAATTCGTGATCCTGTTCAACAAAGAAACTGCCGGTGGCGGATTCGAAGCTATTTCGAAAGCGCTGAAAGCAAGCGGAGCATCGGAAGTATACGAAAAGGAACTTTAATAATGATACGTAAAAAAAATATTCATATGGGTTACTTCAGTAAAGCCCCAATCAGATTAACAGCGGCCATTGCACTTTCGGCATTGCTTTTTACTTCCTGCGACCGTACACGTATTCAGAAAGGGTACGAGTATTTCCCCGATATGGCGCATTCGCTGGCTTATGAAACCTATGCTCCTTCAAAAGGTGCGAAAAACGGTATCACCATGCAGATGCCGGTTCTGGGTTCCATTCCACGCGAATTGATTCCGTACCAATATCCCGCAACTCCGGAAGGACGTTTACAGGCAGGAAAAGAGCTAGTATGCAAACTTGAATCAAGCGACACAAACCTTGTTCGTGGAAAAGAAATGTTTGTTATTTATTGCCAGAACTGTCACGGAGTTTCCGGAAAAGGCGATGGACACCTCTATACAAGCGGTAAATTCACTATGCAACCGGCATCATTAATTTCGGAACGTATGCTGATAGCTCCAATAGGCGAAGTTTACCATGTGATTTCAGTCGGGTTTAACACTATGGGTGCTCATGGACCACAAATAAAACCCGAAGACCGTTGGAAGATAGCCCTTTACGTTAAGAATAATCTTCAAAAGAACATTAAATAAGCTCCACGTATATGGATACCAAAGTAATTTTTACGAAGAAATTTTATTATATAACCTACGGGCTCATGGGCCTTGGAGTTATTGGGCTGGTTTATGGTTTCCTCACTGATAGCCATCGTACATGGGCCAACCTGCTGATGGATAATTATTATTTCCTTTCTCTGGCATTGGGAGCTTCATTCTTTTTCGCTTTGCAGTATATCACGCAGTCGGGCTGGTCGGCCATGTTCAGGCGTATTCCTGAAGCATTAATGGCTTATATTCCTTACGCTGGTATCATTATGCTGGTGATGTATTTTGGCCTTCATGATGTTTACCATTGGTCGCATCCTGACCTTGTTGCGAACGATGAATTACTGGCACACAAAGCACCTTACCTGAATATTCCTTTCTTCATGATCAGGCTGGTGATCTTTTTCGCAGCCTGGATATTGCTGACCCGTTACCTTCGCAAACTTTCGTTGCAGGAAGATGCATTAGGCAGCAAGGAGTTGTTCGAAAAAATGGAGTTCTGGTCGAAGGTTTTTATTTTTGTGCTGGCCTTAACTTTCTCTGCAGCCTCGTTCGACTGGATCATGTCGATTGACGCGCATTGGGTCAGCGGTATTTTTGCTTTTAAAAACTTTGGAGCAGCATTTTACCATGGAACTTCTTTGATAGGTTTGATAGCAATTATCCTTCATAAGAAAGGATATTTTAAAGACATGAACGAATACCATTTGCTTGATTTTTCAAGGTATATGTTCGGTTTAAGTATTATCTGGGGATATCTGTATTTTGCGCAGTTTGCCCTGATCTGGTTTGGAAATTTACCTGAAGAAACCCTCTACTATGCCCGTCGTTGGGAAAACGGTTGGATCATCTTCGTTTTCATGAATTTCGCCATTAACTGGTTTATTCCATTTATCGTATTGCTTCCGCAGAAACTTGACAAGAACATCAATGTAGTTTATGGCATTTGTATTCTTCTCCTGGTAGGATTATACACCGATATTTACGAGCAGGTAATGCCTGATTTCGTTAAATCACCGGCTTTAGGGATAATCGAAATCGGTGTTTTTGCTGGTGTTGCAGGTTTATTCCTATTCGCTTTCAGCAAAGCACTGGCAAAAGCTCCATTAATTCCTAAGAATCATCCTTATCTTGACGAAAGTATACATCATCATTTACATTAAGCGATTGAATCTTATACAAACAACCAGCTATAACCAAAAAAATACCCCGATGAACGGGGTATTTTTTTGCATCAGTATTTTCTGACAGGTGTATTTTTGCCTGGATACATTCAATAAACGTTTTTCCTCTACCCCTAATCTGAAATAATAAATTTTCCTCTTCCAAGCAATTTACCTTCGGAAATCACCTGGTACATATACATTCCTTCAGTAAGACCATTTTTTTCGATTACATTCAAATGTGATGACCCCAGATCAAGTTTACGGAGTATCCGTCCATTCAAATCAGTGATTATAAACATTCCGTTTTTCACAGTAATTTCCGGACTGATGCTCAATTGCGCCTGATGTGAAAACGGATTGGGGAAAAGCTGAACGCAGCCACCTGCCTGAATTTCTTCTATCCCAGTGTAACTTGTTGCCGTGGCAAGCCAGATTGTGGCATTCATCATCAGTTTTTCATGATTTCCACCGGCATCAGCAATCCATCCATCATATAAAACATCGTTAGGATCTCCGGTTCCATCGTCGCAGGGGGAACTGTCGCCAATAGCTGCAACCCGCCCTGCGCCATACCTGGAATGCGCTACCATAACATTTGCAGAGCCGGTTGTTGAAGAACCGGTTTTATAAACGATGCCTGTTGCAGTTGGATTTGCGGTATAATTCAACGTCATGGTTGTCCCGTTACTCCACATGACCTGTGTAACATTTCCCATGGGTCCGTGGAGAAGCGAATCTTGCGGAAGATTAGCCACATTACTGGTAGTTTGCGAAATATTAGCCAGATCGAAAGAGATACCAAAAGGATTAACTTTAACTGAATTAGTAGTCATCAAATCGTTCCAGATTTCAGGTGAATCAATGCCATCGTTATTCCTGTCGCTGATAGTGTGATCCGATACCATAAACAGTCCGCCACCATTCTGAATAAAATGAAGGATTGCCGTTTTTTCGGCTGAGGTAAAAATGATATTCGGTTCGCATACGATAAACACCTTGTAATGCGACAAATCCTGTGGATTGGATCCGCTATTATATGTTATTGCACCGTTATAAGGTAAGGTTTCAACTACATACCCCTTCTTTGCCAGGTCAACTCCCCACGCAGAAATTCCACCTTTCCAATAGCTCTCAGGGGTTGATTGAGTAATACCGCTCTGGGCCGGAGTTGGAAACTGCTGGGGGTTGGATTCGGTTCCCTGGCCTACTACGGCAGGGCCACCACTAAAACCCAGGTTATGAAGATCCGCATCGGTAACCCAGTCGGCATTGCCCGCGGTTTCTGCTTTGGTAGCGTCAAAGAGGATACGGGTCTGAGCATTGGAAGCTATAAAGCCAAGCAAAGAAAGTGCAATTGAAAGGACTGTTTTTCTGATCATTAAGTGTAAATTCTTTTAAAATAAATGCAAGCGGCAAAAATAAGAACTAATACTGTCCGTTCTCCTTTTTTATCACTTTCCCGGTATCAATTTACAGATTTTTATGATATGGCATTATGCAATTAAGAATTTTGATTTTGGATATACAGGGAGTTGATTTGCATTCTGCGTTTCTTCAAAACTTCAAATCTTATTCAATTACAGGAATAGCTAAAAAATATTCCATACCCAGGATACTGACGGCAGGATTTGTATTCGATACTTTTTGGGCTTTTCGGACTTTAAAAAAAATTGCCTATCATTGGCTGGTTGAATATTTCAGAAAAGAGAAACAGCCGCCCTATTTAGGGCAGCTGGATCTCTACTTGAATAAAGAAACTGCTAAGATGGAAGTAAAAGCAGTTTATAAAACCTTATATTATAAATCACCATATTCATTTTGTAATCAGGAAACTGATTGAATGAATATAATTAACTATGCAAAGATACTCTCATAATGCTGATTGCACTTAGCCATTGAGGGAACGGTAGATTTCATTGGGGGAACGGTAGTGATCATTGAGGTAACGGTAGAATTCTTTAAGTGGAAGTGAGTTCCGGGGAGGGAATGGTAACCCTGGAAAAGAAATTCTGCGAAAACCCCGCTACTCCGGGTGCTGCTTTTTCAGAGAGCCTGAATCTCAGAAATCATCAATGCGGTAAACAAAAGGCAGTATGATTTCAACCATGACCCCCGGCTCGGTATGGTTCGAGGAACTTTCAGAATACAGTATACTTGTTTTTGTTTTATATTTCTTACTAAGCAGATCTAAACGTTTTTTTATTATCTGCATACCAAGATGTTCGTGCTGCGAACTTTTCGCAGTATACTCGAGCGATTTTTTTAACCCGATTCCATTATCCTCAATGATAACCCTTATCGATTTTGCGGTGTGCACCCTGAACCCAATTTTAATGATGCCCTTTTCTTCCAGCATGGCAATTCCGTGCCAGATTGAATTTTCGGCAATCGGCTGAATAATCATGCTCGGGATAAACAGTCCCTCTTCTTCAAGTTGAGTATCAATTTCGATACTGTAATCGAATTTATTTTCAAGCCGTTTTTGCTCCAGGTCAATGTAATTTCTCAGCCTGTCGATTTCGTCTTCAAGGGCAATCATAGGCTTATTGATTGCATGCAGATTCTGCCGTATCAGGCGGGCAAATTGAGAAAGATAAATTACGGCTTCGCTTCCTTTATTGGTAAGAAGGTAATTTTGAATAGATCCAAGCGAATTGAAGATGAAATGCGGATTCATCATCGACTGCAGCGCCTTTTGTTCCATTACAATCAACTGGTGATCAATCTCAACTTTTTTTATTTTTTGAGTACGGATGCTGAAAATTACAAAGGTGATAAAACCTCCTGCTATAAACATGATGAATAACCAAAATGCAGGATATTCAACCAGGGTCGGTTTGATAGTAATAACTAATTCCAGGGGCTTACTCCAGTTGGAATTTGATTTCCGGACCCTCAATTTAAAGACATAGTGTCCCCGGGGAAGGTCCTGGAACAACAGGTTAATGCTGCTTCCTGTTCCGATGGTCCATTTTTTGTCTGTACCTTCGAGCTTGTAAGAATAGAAAACCGGGCTGGCGGAGTAACTGATACAACCAAAAGACAGCTTTACAGTTTTCTTGCCAGTCAGCTTTAGCTCCTTATCAGACCGTGAATAAATGATCTTTTCATTTATACTAATTGATATAAGGTAAGGAATCGGAGGTGATGCAACACTTGTCGTAAAGGATGCTTTTGCAATACTTGTCAGTCCGTCATTACTTGCTACGAAAAGCGTGTCGTTATGAATAAGTACATCATTAATATTGTTGAAACTGATGTTCAGAGGTTCGAGATGTACAGGATTCCCTGATAATACATTCATTGGGTTGTTACAGACAAATACATCCCTGAGTGTGGTAAGGTATAAGGTAGAATCTACGTACAAAATTTTATTAATCTGCACATCGACAGGTATATCGAATGCATTCGTCAAATTGTAGAACCTGTGATTTTTCAAAATAAAAAGGCTATCTCCATCAATTGTAAATAGCTCGATGGAATCATACAGAACGAGGTGATCCGTGATAATGGTTCCATCAAACCTTGACAATTCAGGATATGGCAACTGTTTGTTATTCCGGCATAGGTAATTCCTCTTTGCATTTACAACTAACTCGTTATTAGCATTATAGAAAGCATTATTAATGCGTTCACTTTTCAGGTTAAATTCCGATAACGACGAAAACTTAACCAGGATGGGAGGGTAAATCTGGTTCTGATTATACATGGCAGCAGCATATCCCGAGCGGTCAGCGATAATTTTCTTAACAGGAATCTGATATATTACTCTTCGGCTATACCCTACCTCTTTTGATGCAACATTAAGTTTTAGATTTTCAAAAGTACATAACCGTTTACTTATTGATCCCAATAGAAGTGTTTGATTGTTAAACGGGCATACGATATTAATTGGCTGTATAACTTCTG
>CAIXAQ010000896.1 GCA_903917425.1 uncultured Bacteroidales bacterium | reverse complement strand
TTGATTCAGTCGTAGTTCAATCGCCTCTTATTGAGGTTATTAAATATAAGGAGAAGGCCGGTTCAAAGCAAAAAATTTCTTTGCCTGACGAAATGAGCAAAGTCTATAAATCGCTGGAAAAAATTCTGAAGGTTCTGAACCTGAATTATTTACATGTCAGCAATGCGAAGTTCAGAATCTACGACCGTTCTCAGCCTGAAATTAAGCCCTTGACTATTTCCAATCTCTTTCTGACTATCGATAATGTTTCGAACGCTGCGGATGCCGCGAAGAATAAATTTTTGTTTGCCGACCGTATTCTGTTCGAAATATATAACGAGGATTTAGCGCTGCCTGATGGTCATCACGGAATAAAATTTAAACGATTCTGGATGGGTACCCGAAGCCGGATGGTTAAACTCGACAGTTGCTATATTTACAGCAAATCAAGCAATTCAACAGCCGGAGAGTTCAGCGTTTTTATCGATTCATTACGCATTAAAAAACTTGATTTTAACGCCCTGGCGAAAGAAAACATCATCAGGTTCGATTCTGCACTTTGCATCAATCCTGAAATTCGTTTAAAGCTGAATCTGAAAGAAAAAAGCACCAAGCCCAAATTTGATTTTACCAGCAAGGTTGATGGCGATTCCATCGATCAGAAGATAAAAAAAATGTTGGGAAATCTTGATATAGGTTATCTTACGGTCAGGAACGCCAATATAAATATCGTTACAACAAAGAATGGTAAAACAAACGTTTTCAATTCGAAAAACAGCAATTTCAGTTTTGGCGGGTTAGTTGTCAGAAGTAATCTGTCTGTCCCAATCAGACTGGGTTTCCTCGACATTAACGTACATGACTATACAGGGTATAGCCCTGACAGCATGTATGTTGTGAAGTTTGATGATGTTATGGTTCAGGATAATAGGATCCGGCTCAATAATTTCAGGATTAATCCGTCGAAGAAAAACCATGATCCAATCAGGAAAGAAGTTAGAATGCAGTCTTTCGAACTGGATGATCTGGATTGGATGGCATTGCTTTACGAAAACAGGATTGTAGCGGGTCATGCTTCGTTGATAGAGCCCGAGGTGTATATGGTATTGCCTGAGGCAGAAAAGAATAAGGAAGTAAAAAAGAAAGTCAATCCATTTTTAATATTAGACAAGATTAAGAATAAAGTACAGATCGGAGAATTGTTTGTTGAGGACGGAACCCTGAAATTTGAGATTAATAAGGGGCCAGTCTTTTCGATGGATCATTGTTACTTAGGTATAGGTGTAACCCAACTGCTGGCATCAGAGGATGAATTCAGGTTGATAGATGCACTGGATACACTTGCGTTTGCCCGGGGTAATTTTCATAATAAGGCCATGAATGTTTCACTCACCGATGGAAATTATTCAAAACACACTAAATCAATTCAATTGGGCCGGGTTGTGCAGGGAAAGACTGACCGAAGCCAGGACGTTGTTTTAAACAATTTGCAACTTAGGGGAGTAGATGTAAAATCTCTGGGCGATATTTCGGTTAGTGAAATTTCGTGGAGAAAAGCTATTGTTGATCTGCAACTTGGTTCTGGAAAGAGCACTACAACCACAACCAAACCTTCAACCGACTATAAGGTTGTTATTACTAAAATTACCGGTGGACCAACCGATTTCAAGGTAAAAAGTGAGAGCATTGAAGCTTCAACAAAGTTGAACCAGGTATCAAGCGGCGAAATTGTAATACAAAGCGGAGGGAAGCCTAGCATCAAGGGACTAATGATTGATGGCCAATCTATAAACCTCGATCAGAAAAATAAGATGCAGGGTAGTTTGTCCTCTTTTTACATTGCCGATAACAGGCCATCCACATTCAGTAATGTGCTGGTAAAGATGCCCATTAAAGGAGAAATGGCAAGCATATTGATTCCTAAACTGACATTTTCTGCTGATATTTATAATAGTATGAATGGAAAAATAAGTGCGGATTTTATCGAACTTAGTAAGCCTTCCGTTTCATTCAGTCCATACGAAGGGACTTCGCCGGATACAGCCCAAAAGCAAAAAAAATCAGCCGGACTGCCGCTTCTGCATATCAACAGGATTACTATCGATGAGCCCGGACTGGTAAATCTTCCCGCTTCACTTTCAGCTAAACTGCAGTTAAATCCGGGTAAATCGAGGTTTGACCTGCTGGGAGTAAATTCGGACGGCGCGGTATTAAAAGTGGATAGCATCCTGGTTTCGGTGGCTCAGCCTTACTTTAAAAGCGATAAAGTTCAGTTAATACCAACTGGTAAAGAAAAGATTGACCTTCGGTGTTCAGCGCTTGCGTTTCAACCTGCTGGTCAACAAAGTAAAAGCAAATGGTCGTTTAACCTGAATGCTTTGAAACTGTCAGGATTTCAGCTAAATACTATGAAAAACGATACTGTCAGCCTGACTATTGCCCTTACCAGCCTGAACCTCGAAAACCTGCAGGTTAATGATACCTCGTTGAATGACCCGGAGGAATTTATCCGTAAAAACGACCGCTTCCGTATTTCGAACGGGAATATACAGCTGGCAAACGCAAAAACCAACCTGGGGATTTATAACCTGTCGCTCACAAAAGCTACCAACAGCCTGGCGATGGACAGTATGGCATTTAGTCCTGCTCCCGACAGGGAGTCATTTATGAAAACCCAGGATTACCAGGCAACCCATCTGCAACTACATACCGGAAAAATTAATGTAAAGAATATTGATTTCAATCTTTTACTCAAGGACACCGTTATCAGTTTACAAAGAGTATCTGTTGCTGATTTGCATCTCCTGGCTTATAAAGACAAGCGTCTGCCTTTTCACCACGGTATTTACAAGC
>CAIXAQ010000895.1 GCA_903917425.1 uncultured Bacteroidales bacterium | reverse complement strand
CTCAGAATGTTTATTGAAACCACTGCTGCGTTAAGACTGATTTCACAATACTTTTAATCGTTAAAATATGGGACTCATAAAAGAACCGAAAAATGTTGACTTCACTGTTCAATCCGAACCATGGACAGAAGAAGAATTAAAAGACTTCCGCAAATTGATGAGTGAACTTAAATCTAACACCCCGAAAAGAAAAGTTCAGTCGTCAACAAAAAAAAGCAAAGTTGGAGCCTGAATTGCATCAGAGACCCCTACTGAAAAGAAAAGTAGCACACAAAAAGGCTATAACAAATGGCGGGTTTGGGAGTAAATTTGAAGTTTCGTCGCCTGCACAATCATTCGTGTTGACCGACAACTAAATACCGTACAACTGAACGAAGTGATCTCATGAGTCGTAGCCGAAAAATCAACCATCTGTCATTGCCTCATCAATTCTTAGAAATTTTATTTAATCAAAAATCCTATAACAATGAAATCCAGTTTTTATTTCTTTGGCCTATTATCCCTAAGCATTATTACTATCAGTTCGTGTAAAGAACCTGAAGCGGTAGTAACCCCCGATATCAGTATTCCTGCATCGGTAAGCTTTCAGGAAGGAAACACACAACAGGTTATAGCCATAATACCGGTAACACTGAGCGCAACTTCCACTCAGCAGGTAAGCTGTACATGGTCAACCTCCGATGGAATTGCCATTGCCGGCGAAGATTATACCGCAGTTGAAAATTCAGTATTGGTTTTTGCTCCCGGCGAAACAACCAAAAATATTGAAGTATTGATTTCCAGCGATTTGATATACGAACCGGATGAAACATTTTTTATTGCGATCAGTAATATTAAAAATGCGGTTGTAAAGGGGAATATGACAAAGGTTACCATCGCAAATGATGATGCTTTTAACCCGGTCGTAACCATGGACAGCCCGCCAAAGATAGCTGAAGGAACAGCCACACCTGTAATGGCAAAAGTGGTTGTAAAACTTACCCCGGCCTCAGACAAAGCGGTAACTGTAAAATGGTCGACCCAGGCAGGTACAGCCCGGAGCGTTGACGATTTTGTTGCTGTATCGGGTGCCTCGCTGGTATTTGCTCCGGGCGAAACCCAGAAAAATATTGAAATTCATATTGTTAACGATGCCTACATGGAATTGGATGAATCGTTTTATATCGTTGTTAACGAAGTTACAAATGCTACCTATACGGCAAGTGAAACCAAGGTAACCATGACGAATGATGATTCATATACCTGTGAGATGGCAAGTGACGGCTATATTACACCGGCTACTTACCCGAGTATGGTAAACGTATGGAGCGATGAATTTGACGGTTCAGCATTGAACCTTAACTGGTGGACTCATGAACTCGGCGCCGGTGGCTGGGGAAACAACGAATTACAGACCTATACCGACTCGCCGGATAATTCAAATATTTCGGATGGGAAACTTAAAATTGTTGCCATCAAAGAGAACGGGAACTACACTTCAGCCCGCCTGATAACCAAAGGGAAAAAGGAGTTTACCTACGGAAGGATCGACATCAGGGCGAAATTGCCTTATGGACAAGGAATCTGGCCTGCTCTTTGGATGCTTGGTGGAAACATAAGCCAGGTAAGCTGGCCCAAATGCGGCGAAATCGATAT
>CAIXAQ010000894.1 GCA_903917425.1 uncultured Bacteroidales bacterium | reverse complement strand
GTTGTATTTAAAAAGTTCGGGAATGTCTCTGCGATAGCGGATTGTCAATTGCTTGAAAGCATCATAAATAGTAGCTTCCTCGCGGATGGCACTTTTAAATTCAAAAACAACGATCGGTAAACCATTGATGTAAACGATACCGTCAGGGATACGCTTTTCGTTGCCCTGTATTTCCAGTTGGTTTACAAATTTATAGATGTTGTAATCGGGTGGGTAAGCATGTAAGGGTTCAGCCAATAGTATATCCAGATTGGAACCGACATTTTGCCCTTTCAGGCCGTGATAATCAATCAATTCAATATGTATGTCTTTTTGGCTTCGGTCCTCCCGTTTCAGGATAAAGCCATCGGCTAACCAGCGAAGAATGGTTTTATTGCTTTCGTAAAGATCGGAAGAAGGCAGGGTTTTTAACTGAAGAACAATAGATTTTGCTTCGGTTACCGTTAATTGTTTGTTTTCGTATCTGCTAAGCAAATAGTGCAGCAAATCGGCTTCAATCAAAACTTCATCGGCTGCCCGTGCAATGGAATCGCCATGGAAATGGGGATAGCTTTCGTTTGCCAGCAATTCGACAAAAGCACGTTCTAATTTTTCTTCGGTGAACTTCATTTGTTTTTATTTACTATCAGCCAATGCCCTCTGGTTTTTCCTGCTCTTTTAATTACCCCTTTGTCTTTTAAAGCCTTAATATGATCAGCTACAGCCGACTCATTTATCGAAAGCTTCTCAACAATTTCCTTATAGGTTATCCAATTATTTATTATTATTAGATCAAGTACTTCTTTTTGTCTAACAGTTAAAACATCTATTACACCACCTATTACACCACCTATTGCACCACCTATTACACCACCTATTGCACCATCAATTTGACCACCAATTTGACCACCTGTTTGACCACCTGTTTCATTTTCTCCTAACCCATCTCGCAACCCACTTTCAGAAACTTCGGATATGAATATTGTAACTTCAATCCCACCATTCATTTCTTTAATTTCCGGTTCGGGTAGGCCGGCTTCTTTACACGAATTGATAATTTTAAGTGTACCACGCCCCCAGGTGTCAATATAACCTGCAAAAAAGCAAGCGTTAGCAATTATTGGGTTTCGTGGACGGGAATTGTGATCCGATTTCAGGTCATCGAGACTTAAACCGAAAGGTAATCCGCCTTCATTCCAAATGGAAAGCTTGCTGTCGAAAACCCGCATTTGAATAGTTGCTCCCATGTAGGTACGATGAACCAACGCATTTAACAGCATTTCACGTAATGCCTGGATGGGGTACTGGTCTTTTTCTACACGTTGAAAACCTTCAAAAGCAACAGGGCGTGTAAGAAATTTGTAATTCAACTGAACCTGCACTTCATGTAGCATCTGAACTATATTACCTTCAACCACTTCATGAAATTTCAAATCCGAAGCATCTTTGCCAAACCTGCCTATTTTTACCTGAATATTCGGATAAAAGCGCATAGGATCATTGCCGAACATGATAATGGCAGCACGTTTCAGCTTTTTCCCCTCAGTAAGTTTTAGTTTTTCCAATATCTGAAAAGTGGATAAACCTTTTGTTTCCGGCAATCGGCCTTTTTCATTGCTGTCCGCTATAAACTTTGCAATACTATCTTCATCAATGTCTTTAACGGTTGCTCCTTCTTCAACAACATCATCCCATGTTTTGCCTGCTTTTTTGAGCAGAAACTCATTCAGTTCAACGCCAGTAAGTTCCATTTTTGTGCTACCCGAACGGTAATAATACCTGCCGCGCAACGAAACAGCCACAGAATAAGGATTTACCTTAATGGTGATGTATTTTTTTTCTTCATCGTCGTGCAACTGAACATCGCAGATAATTCCCATGGCGTTGCGGATTTTGTTGGGAATATCTTCCAACAACCGGGTATAATCGGCTAGATGCACCACATTTCCTGCATCGTTGCGCCCAATATAAATAACGCCACCAATGGCATTGGCAAAACCGCAAACCCATTTCAGGTAATCATCGTGCCAGCTTTGTTTGTATTCTATGTTTTGTTGTTCAGGCATAGTCTTTCTGCTTTTCTTTTGTAAATTTCATTGGCTACAAGCTACTATTCTTTGTGTGAATAAAAAAGCCATTTTACTCTTGTTTATCGTATTCGTTCCAATAAAACATTGTTCCTTCCGGGTCAATAGTTTTGTAATATTCCAGCAACCTTACAAATAATTTATCGCCTGTACCGTGCATTGTTAATGACAATAATGTGTCTAAATATCTTTCGATGATTTGATTACTTGTATTACAAGTGGTAATAATTTGTTCCACTTCGGTTTCCAATGCAGGCATATATTGTTCAAGTTGTGCGTTAAACGCCTTTATTAAACCTGCTATTTCCCCGAATGTATCCTTTTCCATAATATATTTATTTCTCAATTTTATTCATATTCTCCAACACCCCCTTCATCAGCACCGGACATAGTGGCTTAATCGTATTTTTCAATTGCTCATTAATTCGTTTACGGGTTTCCAAAGTATGATAAATGGTTACTATGGCTTCCTGAACTTTGATACCGGGGATAGGCAGTTTTACATTACACATATCAGCCCAATCGAATGTTTCCCTTGCACTACCCCAGGAATGAAATCTTGCATAACGGTCAAACTCAGGACGAGCAAACCACAAGTATAAAAATTCAGGAAGTAATTCCGTAGGTTTTGTAACTCTAAATGCTGTATATATACCAGAAACAATACATGGCTCTGAACTATTCATTGCTAATGCAATTTTATCACCTCTTCGTGAAGTATCAGCCACATAAATAAACTCACCTGTTCTGACTACTTTGTAGGTTGAGAAATCAACATCGGTGGTGTTAGCTTTGGTTTCGATCAGAACCTTAGCAGTTGATACGCCTTGCAAAAATGAAATTTGCAATTTGCGGTTTCGTTCATCTGCTTGTTCAATATATCCCCCAAGCACTTTTGGATCTTCGGTTTTAATCAGATTTTCAATGTAAGTATCGCAAATCATTTGCAAATCAGCCAAGCTGTTTTCGTAGGTTTTTTGGTTGGTTAGTAATCCATTATAAAGAGCAACATATTTTCGCTGTTC
>CAIXAQ010000893.1 GCA_903917425.1 uncultured Bacteroidales bacterium | reverse complement strand
TGATAAAAGCGGGGACGGAGAAAGACCTGAACGCCGTCCATACGAAAGAAGCGGAGACAGTGAAAGACCAGCCAGGCGCCCATTCGACAAAAGTGGAGACGGAGAAAGACCAGCCAGGCGCCCGTTTGATAAAAGCGGAGACAGTGAAAGACCAGCCCGCCGTTCATTTGATAAAAGCGGAGACGGAGAAAGACCAGCCCGCCGTTCATTTGACAAAAGCGGTGATGGCGAAAGACCTGCCCGCCGCCCATACGAAAGAAGCGGAGATGGTGAAAGACCAGCCCGCCGTTCATTTGACAAAAGCGGTGATAGCGATAGACCAGCCAGACGTCCGTTTGACAAAAGCGGTGATGGCGAAAGACCTGCCCGCCGCCCATACGATCGAAGCGGAGAGGGCGAAAGACCTGAACGACGCTCCTATGAGAGAAGTTCTGACCGCAAAAATAGTTACGACCGCAAGCCGGCAACGAAAAGTTATCCAGGAAGTAAACCAAATCCTCCTGCCGCCGATGGAAGCATGCGTCTTAACAAATTCCTTTCAAACTCGGGAATATGTTCGCGACGCGAAGCAGACGAATTAATTGTAACAGGAGCTGTGATGGTTAACGGCATTGTTGTAACGGAATTGGGTACCAAAATTTTACCTACCGATAAAGTTCAGTACGGAAACGAAAGTATTCGCAGGGAGAAACTTGTTTATGTGCTTCTCAATAAACCCAAAGGATATATTACCACCACCGACGACCCATACGACCGCAATACAGTCATGTCATTGGTCGCCGATGCAGGCAGGGAGCGGATCTACCCGGTAGGCCGCCTCGACCGCAACACAAGTGGTTTGCTGTTGTTTACAAACGATGGCGAACTGGCAACCAAACTTATGCACCCAAGTCATAAGGTTCGCAAAGTTTATCATGTAGAACTCGACAAACCACTCACGAAAGCCGACATGCTTACAATTGGCGAAGGTGTTGAACTAGAGGACGGAATTGCCCTTGTGGATGAGATTTCGTACGACGAAAGCGGAAAAAGCAAAAAAGAAATAGGTGTAGAACTTCATTCAGGTCGCAACCGGATTGTTCGCCGTATTTTCGAAGCTTTAGGTTACGATGTGGTAAAACTCGACAGAATGGTATTTGCAGGTCTGACGAAAAAGGATTTGCCGCGTGGACGCTGGCGTTTTCTTACCGACAAGGAAGTAAACTTCCTGCAGATGATCAAATAAAAAGGGCAATTTCAATAAATGTGGTTGTTTGTCTTTTAAAGTCAGAAAAATAACTACATTTGCAGTCCAATTTGCCCCGGTGGCGGAATTGGTAGACGCGTCGGTCTCAAAAACCGATGAACTCTGTTCGTGCCGGTTCGATTCCGGCCCGGGGTACAATTAACAAATATAAAGACTTGTAATTCAATTAATTACAAGTCTTTTTTATGTCTATACATACCGTTTTACATACACTTTACCCATTTTACTCCCCTTTTTAGCCTCTAAATTACTCGACCTCACCGCTTCAAATTGGCATATCGAGACCAAGAAAAAGGATTCAAGAAGAGGCTTTTTTTGAACCAGGATAGTTGAATTCGCAACGATTAATTATTTAAGGTTGAGTCAGAATCAGTCGTAACGAAGTATCCTTGGTAATAAATTTCCAAGCCCAATCGAAGAAAATGACAATCTTGTTTCTGATCGTCAGAATGAGCATTAAATGGAGGAACATCCATATAAACCAGGCAAGATGGCCTGCAAATTTCCAGAACGGCAAGTCAACTACTGCCTTATTATTTCCGATAGTAGCCATAGAACCTAAATCCCTGTATTCGTATTCAAACATGGGTTTGTTCAATACAAGGGCTTTGAGATTTTTCGCCAGGAGGTTTGCCTGGGTAATTGCAACATTAGCAACCTGAGGGTGACCCTTTTTGAATTTTGGAGTTCCCATACTGGCAATGTCTCCAATTGCGAAAATGTTATCACAGTCAATTACTTTGTTAATCCGATTCACGATGAGTCTTTTGCCCGAGACGAAGGAGGATTCGGGAAAACCGTTTATTTGATTGCCAATAACACCGGCTGCCCATATTACTGAGTCTGTTGATATAGCCTTTCCGTTGCTCAAAATGACTTCTGATCCGTCGTAGCTGTTTACAAATGTCTCAGTAATAACCGTTACACCCATTTCGGCAAGATATTCCATAGAGGCCGTACTTGCCGTTTTACTCATGGAATTTAAAGTGCTTTTACTCCCTTCGATAAGAATAATATTAAATTTTGAAAAATCAATTCCGGGATAGTCTTTGGGCAGAATGTTTTTTTTAATTTCAGCAAAAGCCCCTGCTAATTCAACACCTGTAGGACCTGCACCTACAATTACCAGGTTAAGAATCCTATCCTTTTCAGGAAGACTGATGACACGTTCAAAAGTTTGCAAAATATGATTTCGGATTTTTATAGCATCGTATGTTGTTTTCAAGGTGAATGCATGTTCTTCTATTTCAGTATTACCAAAGAAATTGGTTTTACACCCGATTGCTATTGCCAAATAGTCGTATTCCAATTCGCCGATGCTTGTTGAAATATTATTTTCAGTTTGATTAACTGTTATTACTTCCGCCATCCGAACCTGGACATTCTTTTCGGACTTTACTATATGCCGAAGGGGAAAAGAAATGCTGGCAGGTTCAATCTGCGAGGTTGCCACCTGGTAAAATAAAGGTTGGAACTGGTGGTGATTTAATTTATCAATCAAAAGAACGTCAAACAAATTTTTGTCTAATCTTTTAATAAGCTGAATACCGGCAAAACCTCCTCCTACAACTATAACTTTCTTTTTTTTCATACTTTTAAAACAATTTAAAATACAATAGGTTTCAAAAAAACCTTTTTATCCCAAATTTCACTACAACGTGTATTCCTTGTTCTTAAATCAAATAAATCACACTTGACCAAAGGAAATAAGCAGTATTATCAGTTATTGGTTAACATTTTGAAACAAAGGCTCCTGATTATTTCCGGGTTGACCTGGGATTGAGCTTCCGGAAAAATAAACCAAACTGGTCGTGGGTTGTTTCGCTCGACATTCAAAATGTGACCGACCGCAGCAATGTGTGGGACGAATATTATGACACCGAAATGGGGTGCATCGTACAAAAATACATGGTTGGATTGGTTCCTATACTCAATTACCGGGTTGAGTTTTAATTACAAAATATTGAACATCAACACTTAAAATAACAGGGAGAATTACTTACCGTTCGGCCACTTCGATTTCCGGCGAAAAAGAGGTCACATGGTTTTCTGAATCAGCATACTATTTAAAAACCGCTATGCATCTTTGCCCGGTGTATGGCGGTTTGAATACGATATCGGAGGACCCCTCCGAAACCTGGCTTAAGTTGTGTTGCTTATAGTAGGCTTGCAGGTATTTACTTTCCTATTCGCAAAAACGTCTACCTTTGAATTCAGAAAACACGTGAACTATGAAATACAATGGAACCATAACATCCAGGCTTCCGAATGCCGGAACATCTATTTTTGCTGTAATGTCAGGATTAGCCAACGAGGTGGGAGCCATTAACCTCTCACAGGGATTTCCTGATTTCCCCATCTCACCGGAACTGATCGGACTTGTAAATCAATATATGCGTAAAGGCTTTAACCAGTATGCGCCTATGCCGGGCGTTCAGGTGCTGCGCGAAGCCATTGCTGCCAAAGCCCTGGATACATTTGGAATTTCATACGATCCTGCAAGTGAGATCAACATAACAGCCGGCGCAACCGAAGCCATTTTTTGCGTAATTACTGCCATGATCCACCCCGGTGATGAAGCCATTATCATTGAACCGGCTTACGACAGCTATGCACCTGCCGTGCAGCTTTGTGGCGGAATAGTCCGTTATTCGTCGTTGCTTGTTCCCGATTATACCGTTAACTGGCCTGAAGTTGAGAGCCTCATCAGCAGCCGGACGAAAATGATCATGATCAATACCCCCCATAATCCTACCGGCAGTATACTGTCAGCTAAGGATTTGCAGGAACTCGACCGCATCACACGAAACACCAATGTAGTTGTGATGAGTGATGAAGTATACGAACATTTGATATTTGATGGTGCCAGGCACGAAAGTGTATGCTATTATCCGGAACTGGCTGAACGAAGTTTTGTAATCGGTTCTTTTGGCAAAACTTTTCATGCCACAGGGTGGAAAACCGGTTTTATCATGGCACCTGCAGTATTGATGGCCGAAGTGAGGAAAGTTCACCAGTTTGTTGTTTTTGCATCCAATACACCTATACAGTATGCAGTGGCCGATTATCTGAAGAACAAGGAGAATTACCTGCAATTGCCGGCCTTCTACCAGCAAAAGCGCGATCTGTTTGCCAACCTCATCCGGGAATCAAGGTTCAGGATCATTCCATCACATGGTACATATTTCCAGTTGCTTGATTACAGTGCCATTTCCGATGAAAAAGAAATGGATTTTGCGATCAGAGTCACCAGGGAATTCGGGGTGGCATCGGTGCCGGTTTCGCCCTTTTATCACGATAAACAGGATAACAAAGTGCTGCGCTTTTGTTTTGCCAAAACTGAAGATACACTGATTAAAGCTGCCGGAATATTATGTAAAATAAAGTGAAAAATTATTCGATTTGCCAGTCAACCTTATTGTTTAGAAAACTATTATGCTCAAAATATTTAAACTGCACATTATCAATTACGTCAATTTACCATTAACTTGTATTTTATTGTTCATTAGTCTAAAGTGCATTGCCCAGGCTGATCGAGAGTTTGAGAAACTGACCTGGAATGAAGATATTGTGATTCTGAAAGAACAGATAAGTTATAATTTTAGCGGGGCAAGAACTTTTTCTATGAACCTGATTGTTGACAGGAGCGTTGAATATAAGATTCTTACATCCCGGGGGATAGAAAAGCTCAGGCAAATTGTATTGCCGGAACCAATCGATGAAACCTATTTTATCCATTCAACAGATATAAGAAATTTAAGTTCCATACTCGGCAATTCTGCAGTTCTTTCCTTCTCTGGAGAAATTATCACTTCTGATAAACAGGTAAATGAAATTAAAGATAATCCGGAAGTAATTAGATCCAGAGTGCTTACTGAAGATGGCTTTTTTGGTTTACAAAGCACATATAGTATTGATATTCAAAATCTTAAAGTGGGCGACATTGTCAAAATCAACTACAAGATCAGCGTTCCGTTTAAGGATAATGTGTATGCACTTATGCTTAGCCGGTTCTACTTTCACCGCAAATACCCTGTCAGGTCTCTCGATTTTTCGTTTTCTCATAACAAGGCACTTCAGGCAGATGTAACTTTTGTTAATAATTGCGAAGTTGTCCCAACTATATTTGATGAATACAAGAAATACAATTGGCATTTCGATAATCTGCCCGGTTGTCTTGATGAAGACGGTTCTCACCTGTATACAGATTTGCCATGGTTTTCTTTTCATCCAAAATTAGACGAAACCATCATGTCCTATCATAGTTCAGACTATCCGCAAATGATACAGCCGTGGTTTATTATGGCTGGAAAAACAGAGAGCAGGATCGCAGTATATCTTGACGAATACGAGCGGGGAGTTAATAACCAGGACAATTCGGGTTTTAATAAAACCGCTTTAAAATTTTGTATTTCGAACAATGATTCAATAAATAATTTACGGTTATGGGCATTCCAGAAATGGATGTCGGACAGCATAAAATACCATCCCGATACTTCTTACTATATGAGAGACGAAGAGCATCTTTTATCAAAACCCGGTGCTGATTTGCATAATGGAACAATTCGCGATCATCATATAAATTCTGTTTATGCAGCTATGATCCCACGCCTGGGGTATAGATTCATGAATGCCTATTTGGCTGATAAAAGAGTAGGAACGGTTTCGACTTCTTATTATGCCTCATTACACAGTAATGATGTACTTTTCGGAATTCCGGTAAATGATAATATTTCATATGTAATTCCAACTTCCGACCACAATCACTATTATTTTGAAGAACTTCCGTTTTATTATGAAGATGTTCCGGCAATAATGCTGTATCCTTCTAATTTTAAATCATTTAGACGTAATAATTATGATTCAACCCGAATTGTGACTACCCCGGGAAGTTTATTTTCTGATAATTTGCGTAATGTTAGTTGCATGGCCGATATAAACACGACTACCCTGAATTTGACATTTTCATCAAGACTGATCCTTTCAGGACAATATTCAACATTGACCAGGAGCATTTATCTTGGTAATTCACCGGATATGACAATTAACCCCTTGTACCATAAAAAACTCTGGGAAATCGGGGGTGTTGAAAAACCTGTTTCATTTTCGATAACCGGCAATGAATACTCATTCCCTTACAAAACAACGATAATGGGAAACTATGTGAGCAAGGGCTTAAAAAAAGAAAATGATAGCACTTTTGAGATTGACATTGCCAATTGGTTTAATCACATTATTTATCCAGAATTGACATCAGAAAACAGAACAACTGACTTCTACCCCGATTTTACAGGATCTGACAAGTATTTTTACCAACTTTCTTTTGATAAGGAAATTAAATTGGTGGATAGCCCTTCGATAATCAATATTCAGAATTCAATGGGAACTTATGTGTTTAATATAGCGCAGAATGATAAAAATAAAGTGTTGATCACGAGTTTTTTTATAACCAGCAATAATAAGATACCGGCAGCGAGTATTAGTGACGTGGCAGAAATTTACAACGCCATTAAAAGCAGGAAAGAGTTTAAAATTAAGTTTAACGTGAAGCAATAAAATTCAGGTATCATTTGTTCTGATTTTAATGTGAACGTAATCCTCATATTGAAAAAGAAGGTTCTTGTTAACAATTACACTAGCAGATTAGGATGCTGTGTACTTGTGTGCTGTAACAGCGTTACCAAGGTTATTAGTAACACGAGTCATACCGGTACGGA
>CAIXAQ010000892.1 GCA_903917425.1 uncultured Bacteroidales bacterium | reverse complement strand
GAAATACTTTTTGTAGCTTAGCCGTATAATTTCAATCGCACCAATGTTCAAGAAAGCACCAGAATCCTTCCAGTTGGATCTTTATTCATCACCCGCAACATTATTTACGGGCAAAACGCTTAAATTGTACGAAGACAAAGCTGCCTGGCATAATCAATTCCGTCAACAAGTTACCATGCGAATCGATGAAAGCCTGTTTAGCCCTCTTTATTGTAAGGACAACGGAACTCCAAATTCTCCCATCCGGGTGCTTATTGCCATGATGGTGCTCAAAGAAGCAGAAGGCTTAAGTGATCAAAAAATATTTGAGAACTGTCGTTTTAATATGCTGACACGCAGTGCTATAGGGCTACTCAATGCAGACGATTCAGTGCCTACGGAATCAACATATTATTTATTCCGTAAACGTATCAATGACCATGTAACGGCCAAGGAAGGAAACAAGAACCTTTTTGATGTAGCCTTTGCACAGATCACCAAAAGCCAATGCATTGAATTCGAGGTAAGTGGAAAACGAATTCGCATGGACAGTAAGTTGCTTGGCAGCAATATCGCTTGGCTAAGCCGTTACGAATTAATACATGAAACACTTCGTTTGTTTTATAACCAGGCTAAACAAACGGGAAAACTCGACAAAACAACCGAAGAAAGATTGGATACCCTTCTCAAACTGGAAGGCAATAAAGTAGTGTATACATGTACCAGTGAAGAGGTCAAGAGCAGGTTGCAAGAACTTGGAGAATTGACATACAAGATATTACCAATTTTTTCGAACTCAACATCTACACATTATCTAACCTTGCAAAGAGTTTTTAACGAGCAATACAAAATAGACGAAAACAAGATTGTCGTTGCCAAAGCTAAAGAAGAGATATCTGCTAAATCGGTTCAATCGCCACACGATACAGACTGTACTTTCCGGGATAAAGACGGGGATAAAGTGAAAGGGTATAGTATAAATGCAACCGAAAATTGTGATGACAAGGGCTTAAAACTGATCGGCGATGTTGATGTGAGAATTGTAAGCACACCTGACGTTGATTTTTTTCAAGATGATATAAAAAAAGTGCAAGAAGTTTTCCTAGACAAAACAGAAGATGCACATGCTGACGGAGCTTATCATAGTCCAGGTAATCAAAAATTTTGCATAGAAAACGGCATAGAATTGTTTTTACATGCCATACAAGGAGCCAAAGGCCGGTACGACCTTAGCATGTCTGAAAGTGGAGAACTCTCTGTGCTGGACACAGATACGAACACACTGCTTGATACAGTAAAGATTACCAGCAAGAAAAAAACCAGCAAATGGCGCATCATTACCGAAAAGGGGTATCGCTACTTCACACAGAAAGACATTGATACTTACAAGATTAGAAAAAAAATAGCTGAGACCCCAATTGAGACCTTGCAAATACGAAACAATGTCGAAGCCACTATCTTTCAGATAGGGTATCATTACCCGAACGCAAAAAGCAGGTATCGAGGTCTGGTCAAGCATCAAATGTGGGCAAATATCCGTTGCTTATGGGTAAATTTTGTCCGGATACTAAAATTCAAAGAAAAATTATGCTCCGAAACTTCATTTTTTGCAAAATATGCGTTTGAATTTCTTCTTAGCCCACTCTATGTTGTGCTTCAAGCCTTTTTAGCAACAAAATTGCCGTACCATTCATCAGTGCCCCAAAATATCGAATTCTCAGTCAATTGAAAAAATAGGGTTATCAGAGGAGAATCAACAGTGGAGTGGGTAAACTGCGATATCTGGGGTACATTGCCATACCCGAGATTACTGTTTTGATGTTAAGGAAGAGCAACTAAGATGACAAAGTAGCTCCTACCTGTTCCTTATGTATTGGCTGGGCGAGATCCCTTTTATTCTTTTGAACTGCTCATTGAAATTCGATACATTATTGAATCCACTTTCGTAACAAATTCCGGAGATGTTCATCTTGTTCTCCAAAAGTAACTTGCATGCATGCCCTACTCTTATTTCATTCAAAACGGAATGAAATGATTTTTTGGTATGTTTTTTAAAATACCTGCAAAATGAGGTTTCCGTCATGCCTACTATATCCGAAACTTTTTCAAGTGTAATATTCCGTTGAAAGTTGTCTATCATATAACGGTGTGCCTTATCAAAGCGATCAAAATCGGCTGATTTTCTTATTTTTGAATATCCGGTACTGGCTAACAACTGCTTCTCGTTGGCTTTCGACATAAAGTCAAGCATGTCAATCAGCCTGAGTAGTTTTTCGATCCCTGTGGTACGAATTATTGCTTTCATCTGGAGTTCGATACGCGCTTGTGCATAGCCGGTAAACTTTATCCCGAATTGCGACTCGAACAGCAATTGATTGATCCCTTCCATTTCGGGAAGAATGGCCAATGCATTTTTGAAAATCTCATCATTAAAGTGAATTACTAAAACTCGAACTGTAAGTCCGGTTATGTTTTTACTGTAGAACGGATCACTTTTCCACACATGAGGCAAATTGGGACCTATCATTCCGATGTCGCCTGTCCCGAATGAACCTGAATGGTCGCCAACATAGCGGGAACCTGTACCTTTTTCAACATAAATAATCTCCGTTTCCGGATGATAATGCCAGGGAATATCTAAACATGGAACCTCAACCTCTAAAACATTTATACTAAACTCCGATTCTTTAGGTAGCTTTTCGTAAAATATATCCGTTTTCATATCTCATTTTCAATGCCCGGGCAAATATATGATAAAATACCATTATTCTCGGAAAATCTGCTTGTAGAACAAAATAGCCGTTCGTCTATTTTTGCCATGGATAAAAAATGTTAAAAAATCAAAAAAATATCATTTTAATAGAAGTTGATCTGACCATATCAACCGGGCAAAATAAATTGTTCTGCGCAATTGCATTAAAGCATAATTAATCCTCAAATCAAAATAAAAAATCATTCGAAAAATCAATTCAAAAAATCAATTCAATACAAATCAATCAATTACTAACCAACAATCCAAACCAAAATTAATTATGAAGAAAAATCTCTACAAGCACATGCATCGAGGTTTGAGAAGCAAAATGCTTCTGCTTACCGGAATCTTATGGCTGAGTGCATTCTCATTTGCCTTTGCACAAAAAGGCTTCGAGTACTCAGGAAAAGTTAAAAGCCTGAGTGGTGAAACACTTCCGGGTGTTAGCGTTACAGTTACCGGAACTACAACCGGAGCCATCACCGATCTGGATGGAAATTTTAAATTTGCCGCTGACAAGGCTGCTGCAAAATTAACGTTTTCTTTCACAGGAATGGTTTCCCAGGAAGTGGAAGCTACGGCTGGAATTCCAATGACAATTGTACTTGAAGAAAAATCGACCGATCTTACAGGCATCATGATCGTTGGGTATGGCACACAAAAGAAAAGCCTTGTCACAGGTGCTATTTCGCAAATTAAGAGTAAAGATCTGGAAGCAATACCTTCATCGAGGGTTGAGCAGGCTATGCAAGGCCGTATTGCCGGTGTAAGTGTGCGTTCAAATTCGGGTGCACCCGGAGCCGGCCTCAAGGTAAGAATTCGCGGGGCAGGTACCAATGGCAACTCCGATCCTTTATATATTGTTGACGGCATGAAGAGCGGTGATATCAATTACCTCGAACCTTCCGACGTTGAATCAATTGAAGTGCTTAAAGATGCTGCTTCGGCTGCTATTTATGGTGCTGAAGGCGCAAACGGCGTTGTAATTATTACCACAAAATCAGGTAAGGGCGGCAGTGGAGCAAAAACTACCGGTGGAACTTTAACTTACGATTTCCAATATGGCATTCAGAGTGTTGGCAACATTATGCCTGTTATGAATAACACCCAATATACTGAGTATGTTAACGAAGCTAAAGTTGGTGTAACCATCCCAACCGGTATTGCTACCAATACCAATTGGCTCGAGCAGATAGCACAGAACGCCCCGATGCAAAAACATTACCTCTCATTTTCAGGTGCCAGCGAGAAATCAAGTTACATGCTTTCGTTCTCTTACTTTAACCAGGATGGGGTTGTTGGCGGCGAAAAAGCCAATTTCAAACGTTATTCAGTACGATTAAATGGCGACCACGAAATCAAAAAATGGTTAAGCATTGGTAATAATTTTGCATTCTCACACACCGATCGCAGTTCCATTGTTGAAAACAGTGAGTATGGCGGTATTGTTTCAAGTGCTCTTGCGCTCGATCCTCTTACACCTGTTGTTTATGACGGTGCTTTACCAACTTATGCACAGTCAGCACTTAATGATGGGTTCACTTTGCTTAAAGACCCCAATGGAAAATATTATGGTGTATCCGAATTCCTGAAAGGTGAAATTGCAAATCCATTAGCCATGATGTCGATGGCAAAAGGAAGTACAGTGCAGGACAAGGTTTTGGGAAGCATGTTTGCCACTGTAAAACCATTTAACGGATTATCCATTACTTCCCGTTTGGGTATTGATTATGCCGGTCAGGTGTATCATACCTGGAACCCAACCTATTGGTTCTCGTCGGAACGTAACAGCAAAGTGACTTCCCGTCGCGAAAATTACGACAGGTGGTTCACATGGCTTTGGGAGAATTTTGCTTCGTACAACAAAAGTATTGACAAGCATAATTTTTCAGTAATGGCAGGTATTTCGGCGCAGCATTATCAGCATAATTATGTTAATACCTTATCAGGACCTATGTTTGCTGAGGATGAGACTTTCTCTTACCATGGTTCAGACGATATTCAAGGTACCGTTAGCGGTGTTCCCGAAGTTAAAACGCTTGAGTCCTATTTCGGCAGGATTTCCTACGATTACAATAACAGGTACATGTTGAATGCAACCATTCGTCGCGATGGTACATCAATGCTATTAAACAAATGGGGAACATTCCCTTCGGTATCAGCAGGATGGGTTATGTCGGAAGAAGATTTCTGGAAAGGCCTCGAAAGCCCTGTAAATTATTTCAAATTCCGTGCAAGCTGGGGACAAAACGGTAGTTTATCGAACCTCGGACCGGATCAGTTCCGTTCGCTCATAAAGATTTCCGGTATTCAATATCCAAATCCCGATGGCGGTTTTTACACCGGGGCTGAACCTTCATTATTGGCAAATCCCGAACTCACATGGGAAACCAGCGAGCAGACCGATTTAGGGTTTGATATCCGTGCTTTCAAGAGTAAATTGACATTTGCTTTCGACTTCTACAAAAAAGTCACCAAAGACCTTCTGACCCCATCATCACCACCTCTCTCGGTTGGAAATTATGCTCCTTTCGTTAATGCCGGCGATGTAACTAACAAAGGTGTGGAAATGGAATTAGGCTGGCGTGAATCTGAAGGCGATTTTCATTACAGCGTTAGTGCCAATGTCACTTTTAACCACAACGAAGTTACCTACCTTAACCCATTGCTTACCAGGCAACCGGGAGCTAATGTAAACGGGTGGACAGCAACCTATTTCGAAAAAAGTATGCCGATTTGGTACTTCCGCGGATACCAGACAGATGGTATTTTCCAGAACCAGGCTGAGATTGACAAATATGTAGCTGATAATAATTTATCAGGTTATACGCCAGTACCAGGTGATGTTATCGTTGTTGACAACGTAAAAGACGGTAAAATAAATGCAGATGATATGGGCATTATTGGTTCAGCAATTCCGAAAATAACTTATGGCGCCAACCTGAGTTGCGATTATAAGAATTTTGATCTGAATATTTTCCTCCAGGGCACACAGGGAAACGATATTCTTATGGGCTGGAACCGCACCGACCGTGGAACATCCAACAGGCCTGAATTCTTTTACACCGACAGGTGGACCGGAGAAAACAGCACCAATAGCT
>CAIXAQ010000891.1 GCA_903917425.1 uncultured Bacteroidales bacterium | reverse complement strand
TTATGGCAACAAAGTCGGACAAGGGTTTGGATTCACAGGTAAATTTTCAGGGTATAAGGACCGGCCTGATAGAAATTTCACAACAGATGTAGCCGAAGGTAAACGGCGCGGGCATGTGTGTAGCAAAACACCAGCTTCACGTGCTCCCCGGATGTTGTTCAACCCTTCCAAGCCTTGTTTTGCGAGCTTTACCGAGGAGTACATCTGTGTGAAATTTATATAAAGCCTTGATCTTTTGGTCCTTTTGTATCAAGACAAAAGGACGGAAAAATAATTAAAAAAACAACCTCCAAGAGAAAACTGCAAAAATGATAACACCTCAAAATATGAATTAGCTTACAAAGCCTTCTAACCTGGTGCTGGAGCTAGAAAAATATAATAAGTTTTAGCTACTAATTAAAGAATAAAACCTGAACCGGTCAGAAAATAAGGCGTGCGCGAACTGAGAATTATAGAACCATGCGAAAGGATTCGCGTGGGAACGGGGGCATTGGGGAGTAAACTGAGGTATATAGAACCACGCGAAAGGATTCGAGAGGCAGAAGGACCGGTTAATAGCCATGTGTCTCGCAATAAGCTGATTGTCATAGACTCGGAACATTATGACCCAGGCTAAAAAAAATCCGGCTCACGAAAATCTGACAAAATTTCATGGATTTATAGTATCTTTATTGCATGAAACAAAGACTTTATATCGACACTTCAGTTTTTGGCGGCTATTTCGACGAAGAATTTTCCGAATTCACGAGACCGCTTTTCGTGAGACTTCAGGATGGAGAATTCAGACTTTTATTCTCTGCTGTTACTCAAGACGAACTGAGTACTGCGCCTGAGAGAGTTAAGAAACTTGTTACAAGTTTAAGGGCTGAGAATACCGAATTTGTGGAAACCAATGACGAAGCGGTTGAATTGGCAACTCAGTACATTGCTGAGAAAGTTGTCGGCCAGACAAGTTTTGCAGACTGTCTGCACATTGCTTTGGCAACAATAAACCGTGCGGACTATTTGATTAGCTGGAATTTCAAACATATTGTGAATGTCCTGAGAATTCGCGGCTATAATGCAATTAACATCAAGAATGGCTACAAAGATTAGAAATTCGTTCACCGAGAGACTTTATGACCTATGAAGACAACGGCTAAGAAAACATTTGACGCAGTAAAATTCATGCGTGACCAGAGAGATAAATTGAGTGAAAAGCTCTCCAAAATGACAAAAGAAGAGATTGTTGAGTATTTCAGGATGAAGAAACTGGAGAATTCAACAAAGCCCAGTGCATAATCGACCCGATGGACCCTCCTGCAAATACTGAGGGGGGCGAGAGGCACGTATTGCAACGCCGCGCCAGCGGCTTAACGAAGAGGTTATTAGAGCCACGCGAAAGGATTCGCGCGGCAGCGATAAAAAAACGTTAAATTAAACCTTCAGAGCTTAAAAGCCAGGCACAAACCATCTCTGCCTGTGGATATGCTTATCCCTTTTCCGGAGTCCTGCCGGAGTAGTTTGGCTTGTTTAAAGTGCGGTATTGATGAAAGCCCGATGGCTGTTCCAATTACCATTACGCCTATATCTGCAATCTGCAGGGCTCTAACCGTATTCTCATACGCTTAGAAGTCATCAGGGTAGCTGTACATATTACTGCCCTGGATGGAAGGTTCACTGATCAGTTTCGGAACGAAAATTGCCGTAACCATTCCTGCGCTGATTACGGCAAAGCTTGCCTTTACCAATGCGCTGCCCCTGTTTAATTCCTTTACTGCCAGTTCGGTGCTTGTCAGTTCGTGTATAGGTGAAGGAGGCTTTATGTGCCAGTATTTTTTGTATATTTCACCATCGTGCATGGTTTTAGCTCCCAGCATTTTTGCATATTTTTCTGCCTGTTCCTTTCCTGGCCAAGAGTAGGAATCAACAAATGCGATTTGGATTTTCTTTAATTTCAGATCCCCGTTTTCCCTGGTACAGAATTGGATAACAGAATCAGGTTCCGATACTCTTACTATCTGGCACAGTATGTCAGTGCCATCTTTCATCCTGATCGTATCTTTACGATCCTGGGCATTTGAGATTATAAAGGACAAAATCAAACTTAGTAATAGGATAATTCTCATTTCTGATTTTTTAAGCCGGGTAAATAGCTGCAGAACAGGTGTAAGCATTACAAATGCTTACGAAAGCGGGGAGTTTATATTTTTAGGCACCTTCCCAGTCATGAGGTTGAAATTCGTTATGGCATATTTTCCCCGACCGTCCTCTGTTAGTATTTGCAGGGGAGGTTGTCTACCCAATTATAGGCTGGTTTTTATTTTTTCCCTGTTTGTATAGTATTCAAAATCAAAATAATGCCGTTTATTATGTTCCCAAATCTCTCCGATTATTCCTTTTTCACATTTATCAACTGGAATTCCTTTACTCTCATTTAATTCTTTTAAAGAGCCAAAGTATATTGAAAACGACTTTTGGTCAAATTGTATTGCCAACCAATATGCAGAGGCATTATATTTTTTCTCGGCTGATAGTGCATTTTTATAAACATTTGCTCCAAGATTGTATCTTGTGTAGAT
>CAIXAQ010000890.1 GCA_903917425.1 uncultured Bacteroidales bacterium | reverse complement strand
GGCTGTATAACTTCTGGTACCGGCAACTTATAAAACGCGTTGTTTTTCATTAAAAAAGCGACGTTGGTGTTGGCACACAATATCCCAAATCCCGGTACATTACAAAGCTGGTCCACGCCATAATTTTCAAAATAAGTGCAATCAAAATGAGTTTGCTTCAATACATCATGACTGATCATATAAACACCATCCGATTGAGTACTCACCCAAATATTCTGCTCATGGTCCTGAAGAAGTCCCAGGGCATCTTTAAGATCAAAATGCTTTACGATTATGTTGTTTTTGAGACAAAACACACCCTCATCATTTGCTGCTATCCATAAGTAACCCTCAGAATCTTCAATAATGGTATTAATTTTCAATAAATCACATGGAAACGGTATCTTCTCTCTTCGATAATCCCCTGTAATTTTCAACAATTCATTATAATATGTTTTTACATACGATATATTATTTCTTCCGGGAAAAACTGCCATGCAGTGTAGACTGGAATCAATGATTGCAATTCCTTTATTTTGAGAACAATCTTGCCTGAATAATCCTATGCTGGACCATATAATCCACTCATCTGAAGGGCTTTTACTCAAGCATGAAACCTTTAGTAGTTGATCATATTTCCTTATAAATAATGGCTCAGCAGATTTCCTGATAAAAAATGGCTCAGAGGAAGTTCTTTTAAACAGCGAATCCCTCGAAACCTTGTTATTTGTATCCAATGTAAATACCTCTCTTTGCCAGGTATAAAAATAGAGAGTGTGGTTTGAATCAGTGAAAAAATCCAGAATAAATCCCTTGCCCGTTAACAGATTCAGGAAAGGAGCATTTTTACCGTTATAGATTTTATTGTTAAAAATATAGTTGACTGAACCATTGTAATTAAACAACCATATTCGCCCTTTTGAATCTTCTTTAATGCGAACCACATCGTTGCTGCTTAAGCCATCCTTTTTCCTGTAGGAAATGAAGTTGAAACCATCAAATTTTATCACCCCTGCATCGGAAGTAAACCATAAAAACTTATGGCTGTCCTGGTATATCTGGTAAATGGTATTGGATGGCAGCCCGTTAAGGCTTGTAAAGTGCCGGATATAAGGATTTTGAGCCGAGGTATTGGCACAAAAATTCAGCATACAAATGAAGAAGAAAAAAGATAGTATTCTCAAATTAGTCAATGAATATTGAATATTGTTTCACTTTTTCCCGAAATTCCAGCAATTTCCGCCTCGAAATATCCAGGCAGTAACCATCTTTTAACTCTGCAACGTTTCCCTGAATATTAGTAAAACCAGTCAGGAAATTAAGATTAATGATCGTCGACTTGTGAATCCTGAAAAACTCCGGTCCTACCAAAATCTTTTCAAACTCTCCCAACGAACGGGTGGCAGTTACTTTTCGTTTACCGGTGAGGCAAAGAAGCGTATAATTGTCGTCTGCCTGCAGATAAATCAGATCAGCAACGTCCACCAACCGGAAACCTGAGACTTCTGGAATTGTTAACTTGCTGATCTGTAAGTTTTTCGATTGCAGTTGATCATCAAGGTTATTCAGCGACTGATGATAAATATCCCTGATTTCCGAATAGCTTTTACGAAGCTTATGATCATAAACTGCCTTTTTCACCGCTTCCTGCAGTTCGTAGGGATTTACAGGTTTCAGAAGGTAATCCACAGCATTCGCTTTCAGTGCGCGCAAGGCATACTCCTGGTATGCAGTGGCAAATATTATCACATAGTTACTAGCTGGGATTGAACGCAGAAATGCAAATCCGTCTTCTTTGGGCATGGATATGTCAAGAAAGATAATATCAACCTCATTCGTTTCGATAAGAACCCTGCCTTCAGCCGCAGAAGCGGCAATACCGCAGACACGAATTTCAGGACAATACTGTCCCAGCAATATCGAGAGTGCTTCGCGTATATTCTTCTCATCATCAATAATGATTGCGTTATATTCTTTCACGTGATAAAGATAGGATTTCTAATGACAGTTCATTCAATTATTTCTATTTTGATTTCAGTTACCACATATTCCGGACAGGTTCCGGAATACTTGCAGCTAAAGCAATCTAATCTATATCTAATTGTCTCATTACATGATATATAAAAAATTCCGACTTGCCCTTCTCCGGTGATAAAATGAAATTTTCGTCTTTGCATTTTGCGCTTACTGTAAAACGCTGGTAGTTTCGAAGCTAACCCGGGCACAGCCAAAAATTGTAAAATTGTCAGATAACCGGAAGAAATGTTTGATTATAGTAAAATTGCCGCTTAAAAGTTGACGGAGAATTG
>CAIXAQ010000889.1 GCA_903917425.1 uncultured Bacteroidales bacterium | reverse complement strand
TACATTTACTGACAAAGTCACTACCCTTTTACCTCTCCTATCCGATGTCGATCAGCAATTTAGTCGGTTGGGAACTAACCTGAGGCGAAAAATCCGAAAATGTGTCTCCAACGGAATCTCAGTAAGAAAAGGCAAACTGGAACTGTTGCCGGATTTTTACAAAATCTATTCCCGGAATATGCATCGCCTGGGATCTCCAGCCCTACCCTACCGGTGGTTCGCTAACCTATTGACTCGATACAGCCAGGGCGAAGTGGCAATATGGTGTTCGTACCTGGATGACAAACCGGTTGGAGCCGCATTTATACTCGGATACCAGGGTTTTTTTGAAGCCTGTTGGTTTTCAACTTTAACGAAATACAATAGACTATACATTTCGTATGGATTATATTGGGAATTGATACGCTATGCAGTCGAACAGAATGGAAACCATTTTTCGTTCGGGCGCAGTTCAGCAGGTAGTGGGGTTCATAAATTCAAACAACAATGGGGTGGGTTCGACATGCCGTTAGTCTGGAATTATTCACATCCGCAAGGCAAGAACATAAGGAAATTTACTTTTCTCTCTACACTTTGGAAACTTCTGCCGTACCGTGTTGCTCAGCTATTAGGGCCAGTTTTTGCCAGCAAGCTTTACTAGTTATGAAACATAAATTATGAAACATGAGTTGCGACTTGTCAAAATTAAGATTTCCCCACCATTGAATTACCACACAGCATTATCACATTAACACATTATCACACTATCACATTATCGCATTATCGGAATTATAACTTTCAAATTCTACGAAACAAATTACTATTGCCAAACGTTAAATTAGCAATATTTTTATATTTATAATCCCCTTACATTTGCCGTTACCAATAATAACACCTGCATGCGCATACTTACCTTTGATATTGAAGATTGGTATCACTTCCTGGAGCACCGCTCGACCAGGAATGAAATACAATGGAAGGATTACGAACCAAGGGTAAGGAAGAATACAAGTAATATTCTGGAATTTCTCGAAAAACACAATCAAAAAGCGACTTTTTTCATTATCGGCTGGGTAGCAAAAAATAACCCTGGTTTGGTAAAAGACATAGCTGATGCCGGTCATGATATTGGGATGCACTCATATGGCCACCAATTAGTTTGGCAACAGACGCCCGATGAATTCCGGCAGGATCTGCTCAGGAATATTGGAATACTTGAAGATCAGCTAGGGTATAAGGTTGATAAATTTCGCGCGCCCGGATTTTCGATCAAGCGCAACAGCCTGTGGGCTCTTGAAATACTGGCAGAAGCGGGTATATCGATTGATGCAAGCATATTTCCCGCAGCCCGTGCACATGGAGGAATGCCTTCATTTCCAAATAATTTCCCCTGCCTGATTAATCACAAGGGCATTTCAATAAAAGAATTTCCGATCAATTACAATAGTCTGGCTGGAATCCGGACTGTACTGACAGGTGGAGGATATTTCAGGTTCTGGCCCTATAAACTCATACAGCATTACACCTCCGTTTCACCATATATTATGAGCTATTTTCACCCCCGCGATTTCGATGCCATGCAGCCACACCTCAGCGACCTGGGACCATTTCGCAGATTCAGAGCTTATTATGGCTTGAATGATGCACAACAAAAATTAGAACGTTGGCTCAACGAGTTTTCGTTCACTGACCTTGGCACAGCTGACGCTTCAATAGACTGGGCCAAGGCATCGGTCATAAATTTATAACTGAAAAGCAACAATGTTTCTTAGTGGATGTTGTAGCTGGTTGGCAGGCTGATCGGTTAAAAGGTTGATGAGTTGATGGGTCGATAAATGTTGGCTGATTATTGAAAATCATGAGAAAAAAGTATGTAATTCGATTTTTAGCAGACTGCATTTTCGACATTCCTGAAATTTTGTTTCGAAACACATCCTGAACCACTCTGTGTCATTTTCTATTAACCTATAGTGCCTGTTGTGGTTGTTTGATAATTATGATGTATCAGAATTCCATTTTGGACTAGGAAACAACATTTGTTCAATGGGCATAAGCAGTTTATTTCTTGATCCAAATCACATTGACCCCGTTTAGTTCTGACCATAAAGGTGTTAAGTGTTATTAAAACAGGAAATGTTGAAACTATTTGCAGGTTTTGGAAATTAGCCTTAAAGTATTACCTTTGTCCGCTGCAAAAGGGGAACAATTTTCAGACTGTGCAGGTTTATTTTTGCATCTCTATAACCTGACCTTTAGCATCAAACTTGGAATTCCTTGCTACTTTTTTATTGATGCACACCGCAGTTAATCTTTATGCATTCAGAATATAATTTCTATTTTCATTTTTTTCAACCTCAGTACCGCGTTGGTTTTGCTTTTCTGATAGCTGCCGTTTTTAACTTTTATGCTATTCCTATTATAATCAGGATATCTGTTTCGAAAAAGCTATTCGATGTACCTGATGACAGAAAAAACCATACCCATTCGGTACCAACTTTAGGTGGATTAGGAATTTATGCGGCCATAGTTTCGGTTAGCATGACTTTAATTAACACATGCGGTATCAATGGAGGCGGAATTACGAGCAGCCTTACTTCACTTCCTCCTATTATTGCGGGCTTTACTTTGATATTCTTTATCGGGATGAAGGATGATCTGCTCAATATTTCTGCCTATAAAAAATTAGTAGTCGAGTTTCTCGCGTTATTTATACTCATAGTAGTTGGTGATGTTAGGCTTAATAATATGCAGGGCATGTTTGGTATATATGAACTGAGCTATATTGTTAGTGTTTTGCTCTCGCTGTTTGCGGGAATTGTTATTATCAATGCTTTCAACCTTATTGATGGTATTGATGGTCTTGCGGCATCCATTTCGATGCTTGGCTGTATCGTTTTCGGAAGCTACTTTATAGCTGCCGACGAATGGGAATATGCAGTTTTGAGTGCCACTATCTTAGGTGCGCTGATTCCATACTTTTTGTACAACGGATTTGGTAAGACAAATAAAATCTTTATGGGTGATACCGGATCCCTTATACTCGGTTTTGCTTTTGCAGTTCTTATTTTCCGGTTCAACCAATTGAATGCGATACCCGTAGTTAAACCTCATTTTATCGCCGGACCGGCATTTTCTTTCGCAGTAGTTATTATTCCCATGTTCGACACTCTCCGGGTTTTCACTATCCGGGTTTACCGGGGAGGCAGCCCATTTAAAGCAGACCGCCGACATATACATCACATACTCCTCGATATGGGATTTTCGCATTTACAATCAACATTGATACTGATACTGTTCAATATAGGTTTTATTGCTTATGCATATTATTTTAATTTCTTGGGGAATTCGAATCTGGTTTTTTCGATGTTAACAATGGCCGGCATATTTTCGATAGCTGCATTATGGTTTCACCGTAAATACACTTTGATAATCAACAAAACTGAAATAGTTAAATAAAAGGTCAACCATCGGTTGTGTCTTACTGCTTTTCAGCTATCCAGAAGAGTCAGAAAGAGTTGAACCTTTTTACGTGACAGGTTGAGTTTAACAAATATATAAATAGTTATATTTCATTAACCTGGTTCTTTAAAAATCAAAGCTACCGACTAAAAAGCTATGCCAAAATTCCTTTTCATCGCATTTTTTATACTCTCGGTATTTCCATTTCTAGGCTACGGACAGTACATTCCTCTCGATAATTATTACTACGATCTGCTGCAGCAAAGGCAGTCAGAAAATAATGTATCAATGCTATCGTCGATGAAACCAATCTTGCGGCAGGATTTGGACACTACAATAAACCTAGAAAATGTACTTTATGCCAAACCCTCGAATGCCAAAAACAGGAACTCTTTTTTTTATCGTAAACTATTTATTGAGAGCCTGATCCAATATAAATCAAAAGAATTCAGCATCTCGGTCGATCCTGTCTTTAATTTTGGAATTGGTTATGATTTTAAAGAATCAAAAAACACCTGGATCAATACAAGAGGCATTTCGGTTACGGGATTACTCGGCTCTAACATTTCTTTCAATACTGAAATTTATGAAAACCAGGCTGTATTCCCGTCGTGGCCCACCGAATTTATACATGCAACGGGAGTAATTCCCGGACAAGGCGCATATAAACCTTTCAAAGAAACCGGGGTAGATTTCTTTTACAGCAACGGCTATCTGAGTTATAGTCCGGCGCATTTTATAAATATGACACTTGGGTATGGCAAAAACTTTATTGGTGAAGGGTATCGCTCGATGCTGCTGTCGGATGCTTCGTTCTGCTACCCGTACTTAAAACTGACAGCGAATTTTAAAAAAGTTAAATATACCATTTTATACGACCAGTTTATCGACCGCAGCGCTACTACCTCACCAAATTTTGGATACGATCGGAAATGGTCGGCCATGCATTACCTTGAGTTTATGCTCTGGGGCAGGCTTAAACTGGGTGTTTTTGATGCCATCGTATGGGAAAATGCCGATTCAACAGGTTATAGGGGTTTCGACATACAATACCTTAACCCGCTCATCCTTCTCAGGCCTGTTGAAGAATCATTTGGTTCGCCCGACAATGCTTTAATGGGTGCTACTTTTGGATTCAGAATCAATAAACATTTTAATCTTTACGGGCAACTACTTCTCGACGAATTCACGCTAGAACATATGAAAGCAAACGATGGCTGGTGGGCGAATAAAGTTGGAATACAAGTTGGAATTTCCGGTTGGAACCTGCTGAATGTGGCGGCATTAAACGCGCGCCTTGAATACAACCAGGCCACACCATATACCTATTCTCATTTTGCCACCATTCAGAGTTATGGTCACTACAGTCAGCCATTGGCGCACCCGTTGGGAGCCAATTTCAGGGAATTTATTGCCATGTCGTCGTACACAAGGGGGAACTGGATGGCCAATATTAAAGTAATTTTTGCCATGTATGGCCTTGATACGGCAGGAAAAGATTATGGCAAAAATATCTTTATCCCATATGATCAGCATGAAAATGATTACGGAAATAAGATTGGCCAGGGACTAAAAACTAACCTGACTACCACAGATGTAAGCATTTCGTACCTGCTTAACCGGCGAACCAATATGCGTATCGAAGCTGGTATCACAGCACGCAAAGAGTATAATATGAGTTGGGACAAGCAGATGCAATACATCTATTTCGGTATACGAACCGGGTTGAGAAATATATATTACGACTTTTAGGTTTTTGATCCATCAGATTTTTAATGCGTTGTTTCATTTTATAAAATCCAGGTTATTTGATTGCTTAACTGAAGAATTTTATTTTTCACATAACTGATAATGAGATATATGGAGATATTTTATTGACTTATAACAGCTCACAGCAAAAATTAATAAATAATTTGCCGGAAAATTTGGCAGTTTAAAAATATTGTTTACTTTTGCATCCTCTTATAAAAGGGAGCATAGCTCAGCTGGTTCAGAGCATCTGCCTTACAAGC
>CAIXAQ010000888.1 GCA_903917425.1 uncultured Bacteroidales bacterium | reverse complement strand
TCATTTTTAATTGAAATTAATTGAAAAACTGCTGAAAGCAGTTTAAAATCTGTGTAATCCGTGTAATCTGTGGCAAAAAAGCATTTTGATCAGACTGATTAGTTACCTGAATTGAAAAGTAAGAAAACGTAAAATGAAACTTAAAAAAAGAACCCTGAGTGCATTATTACTGTTGCTTGGGCTTACGGGATTGCAGGCACAGGAGGTAATTATGACCTCTGGCAGCAATGGTACGGGAAACGGAGGTTCGGTAAGCTATTCCGTCGGACAAGTAGTTTATATTACCAACGTCGGGCCAGGTGGCTCGGTAGCGGAGGGAGTACAACAGCCTTTCGAAATTTCAGTCCTGACAGGATTTGAAGAGGCCGCCGGCATTACCTTACAATACTCTGCATTTCCAAACCCGACAACAGGTATGCTGAATTTAACAATCAAGGCACCTGCATTGCCTGATATCCAAAAATTATGCTACGAGCTTTTCGACATGAACGGAAACCTTCTGGAAAGGAAAATGCTTATTAGTAGCCAAACCTGCTTTGATATGGGCAAACTGGCATCCGCAACTTATTTTCTGAAAGTAACTGAAGGCCTCAAGGGAATTACAAGTTTCAAAATTATAAAGAACTAACAACGATGAAAAACATTTATTCAATTTTAGCGGCAGTATTATTGACTTTTGGCGCTTACGCCCAGGCACCCCAAAAAATGAGTTATCAATCGGTCATACGAAACGGGAATAATGCACTCGTTACCTCAACGGCTATAGGAATGAGGATCAGTATTCTGCAAGGTTCGGGAACGGGCACCGAAGTTTATAAGGAAATATACAATCCCAACCCTCAGACTAATGCTAACGGATTGGTTACTTTACAAATAGGAAGCGGAATTCCGGTAACCGGGACGTTTGCATCCATTAACTGGGCCAACGGACCCTATTTTATCAAAACTGAAACCGACCCTAGCGGTGGTACCAACTACAGTATTACCGGTACCAGCGAATTATTGAGTGTTCCTTTTGCATTGTATGCAAAAACTGCCGAAACCTTTTCGGGAACAATTGTTGAATCCGATCCCGTTTTTGGAGCCTCCCCGGCTAAAGGAATAACTAATTCGCTAATTGGCAACTGGAACACCGCTTTTAGCTGGGGAAACCATGCCAGTGCAGGATATTTAACCGGGAATACTGCTATAACAGGAGCAACAAAAACTAAATTATCCTACGATGCCAAGGGTTTGGTAACTGCCGGAACTGATGCAACAACCGCAGATATTGCAGCATCAGCTAACAGAAATTACGTTACGGATGCACAACTTGTTGTTATTGGCAATACTTCAGGCATCAATACAGGAGATTATACCCACCCTTCCGGGGATGGTAACCTTCATGTTCCGGCAACCGGCACGAGCAACAGCGGTAAGGTTTTAACCGCCGGGGCCACTGCAGGAAGCCTGAGCTGGCAAACGCCTTCCGGCGGCAGCGCATCGCATTATGCCGGTGAACTTTACCAGGGCGGTGTTGTATATTGGGTTGACCCAAGCGGAAACCATGGACTTGTTTGCAGTATGATAGATCTGAGCACACTCAAAACCTGGAGCGATCTTCCGACAACACTCGTTGGTGTAGCAGCACAAAGCGATTGGGACGGGCAAACGAACACAAATGCAATAGTGGCTCAGAGTATTTCGACAAGCGCGGCCGACTTTTGCGATCTATACACAAACGTTGATTATGGAACCGGTGTTTATTCTGACTGGTATCTGCCAAGCACCGGAGAACTAAACGATTTATGGAACAATATGAAATCAGTACAAAAAGCTCTTGATAGCGACGGTAACTCAGCAACTAAAACACTGGCAAAAAATGTATACTGGTCATCTACTGAGTCAGCTGGTAACACAGCCTGGTGCTATCATTTCACTGCGGGATATGCTGATGATGTAGGCAAGAATAATACTTTTTATGTACGTGCAGTAAGGGCTTTTTAGTGTTCAAGTGTTTTTGGCGGAATACTAAATTTCAATTAGCTGCTAATGCAATAAACGTATAACTTATTTATAAACAAACACTTATAGCCATTGTGTACAGAAGCGATATAGGTGCCAATAAGGAAAGCCTGATTTTTGATGGTTGAACAAATTAGGAATATAGTTTGATCTGTCGTATAAATGTAAAAGGCTCCAACAGGAGCCTTTTACATTTACATTTTGATTTCGTCCTGGTTTTTATTTAAAAACCTGTAATCTGTAAGCTGGTACGAATTAACCGGTGCCAGGTTAATCCATTTTTTATATTTAAAATACCATTTCCATTGTATTGAGCGGAACAATCCTCCTTGTCGCAGGAAAGCGTGAACAAACGGATGAAGATTGATTTTCAGATACTCTTCGTTCTGATCCTGAAGTAAATACTGTATATTATTTTCAATTTCGTCGGTTAGCAGGATGCTTGGTTTTATTTCGCCGGTCCCGTTGCACGATGGGCATTTTTCCAGGATGGCAACATTGGTTTCGGGGCGTACACGCTGCCGTGTTATCTGCACAAGACCAAATTTGCTTGGAGGCAATATAGTATGCTTGGCATTGTCTCGGGCCATCTCGTCTTTCAGTCGCTGGTAAAGCTTCCGGCGGTTCGTGCCTTCGTGCATATCGATAAAATCGATCACAATAATACCGCCCATATCGCGCAAACGAAGCTGACGGGCAATTTCGGTTGCGGCTTCCAGGTTAACCGAAAGGGCGTTTTCTTCCTGGCTGCTGTCGCTGTTTACCTTGTGCCCGCTGTTTACATCAATAACATGGAGCGCTTCGGTGTGTTCGATGATCAGGTATACACCGCTTTTGATAGTGACAATTTTACCGAAAGAATTCTTGATCTGTTTGTCGATCCCGAAATTATCGAAAATGGGGATTTTTCCCTTGTAAACTTTAACAATATCAACCTTATCGGGAGAAATGGTGCGGATGTAATTTTTTACTTCTTCGGCCACAGCCGGATCGTCAACGTGAATATTGTTGAACGATTCGTTAAGCATATCACGGAGAATGGCCGAAGTACGGTCAAGTTCGCTTACAATTTTTTGTGGTGCTTTGGCTCCTGACATTTTCAGTGCTACGGCTTCCCATTTCTGAACCAACGAATTAAGGTCAGCATCCAGGTCTGCTACGCGTTTCCCTTCGGCTACAGTACGTATAATAACGCCGTAGTTTTTGGGCCGTATGCTCGAAATAAGTCTTTTAAGGCGATTCCGCTCTTCCGAGCTTTTGATTTTTTGGGAGATTGAAAGCCTGTTACTGAAGGGAACCAGCACGAGGTACCGGCCGGCAAATGAAATTTCGGACGAAATCCGCGGGCCTTTTGTCGAGATGGGTTCCTTGGCAATCTGAACAAGAATTTGCTGGTTAGGTTGTAACACCTGCGATATTTTACCTGTTTTTTCTATATCAGGCTCAATATCAAATTCCTGCATCTGGCTTTGCGCCGCGTTGCCAGCTAATGTATTCCGGGTATATTTTTGAAACGAATTGATTTGAGGGCCCAGGTCAAGATAATGCAAAAAGGCATCTTTCTCATAACCCACATCCACGAATGCTGCATTCAGGCCAGGCATTATTTTCTTAATCCTACCCAGATACACATCACCAACAGCAAAACTATTATTAGTTTTTTCCTTGTTAAGTTCCACCAAAACCTTCTCTTCCAGAAGCGCAATGTTTACTTCGGAAGATTCGGCATTTATTATTAATTCCTTGTTTACCACAGCTGTAGTAGCTTTTCAGATAAGTACACCTAAATGCATCAAAATGCTTGAATGCCGCAAAAAGATGAGAAGGTAAAAGTAAGTAAAAAAAATTTCATCACACGAAATAACACATATTCCATGTGATGAAATCAGAGATTTTGACGTGGTTATTTCTTTTTATGACGATTCTTACGTAAACGTTTTTTGCGTTTATGAGTCGACATTTTATGTCTTTTTCTTTTTTTTCCGCTTGGCATGTTGTAATTGTTAACTTCAGGGTATTCTAAATTTATTTAACTTTATTCTTCACTTCGCCAACGAATACTTTAGCCGGTTTAAATGAAGGGATATTGTGAGCCGGAATAATAATCGTAGTATTCTTCGAAATATTACGACCTGTTTTCTCTGCTCTTTGTTTCACAACGAAACTTCCAAAACCTCTGAGATAAACATTTTCGCCATCGGCCATTGCTTTTTTAATAGCATCCATGAAGGATTCAACGGTCTGCTGTACGGCTACTTTCTCAATGTTTGTTTTACTGGCTATTTCAGCAACGATTTCTGCTTTAGTCATTTTAAAAATGTTTTAATGAATTGATTATAAATTTATTAATGGGCTGCAAATATAGGGAGTTTTTTTAACTTCAAAACGAAAGCGAAGTTTTTTTTTAAATAGTTTTTCACTAAATCAGCATATTTTAGTCTTTTAAACAAAATTCTTTGCCCTGATAGTAGGATTTTAAAAAAATATGTTACTTTTGCAGTCCCTACCAAGCACGGTGTCGTAGCTCAGTTGGTAGAGCAACGGACTGAAAATCCGTGTGTCACTGGTTCAATTCCAGTCGACACCACCTAAAAGGGAAACATAACGCTGTATATCAATGATATGCAGCGTTTTTTTTGCCCTATACCCACTAAAACACCCAAATATAACAACCGCCCTTTATTTTATAGTTCATTATTTCTTTGACATGGAATTGTTGCGTTCATGTTTCAAGTTTGTGTTTTTCGATGAAGGCCCAATACCCTGTTTACTATGGGGTTTGGGCTTTTTGAGGATCAGGTAAACCCCTGCTAATACAGAATGTAATCATTGCAGGTATAATTTCCGCTTAAGTATATTTTTCTCTATTTTCTTATTTAAGCTGTTTAATGACGGCTTTTTTTCATTTCACCTAAAAAGTTTCAAAGCTAACAGTTTAATAATATCTTCTTTATATTCTATTTATAAGCTCTCTGTACTTTTGAGAAACTTATAACAATGGCACCGATCAATCAATTATACAGATCCGGGGATTTCAACCGCAAGTTCAATAGTACTTCCCGAATTTATTTATCTTTTTATTATAACGTAAAGTATGTCAGACTTATACTGTCAGATATTACTTCGAAATCGCTGATTTCACTTTTTTCTGATTTTTACGCACCCCTAAAACATTAACATGAAAAATCTAAAACGAGAGGTTGATGTTCTCATAATTTCGGACATTCACCTGGGTACATATGGCTGTCATGCAAAAGAGCTCCTGCATTACCTGAAAAGCATCAGGCCAAAATTGGTGGTCCTTAACGGAGACATTATTGACATCTGGCAATTCAGTAAATCGTACTTTCCGAATAGCCATATGAAGGTTGTAAAGCATTTATTTAACTGGATGGGCAAAGGTATAAAGACCTATTATGTCACAGGCAACCACGATGAAATGCTGCGAAAATTTGAAGGGCTGAGAATGGGTTCCCTGAATATTGTGAATAAAGTCGTTCTCGATTTACCTGGCGGCAAAAAAGCATGGGTTTTTCACGGCGATGTTTTTGATGTGACTATGCAGCATTCGAAATGGCTGGCTAAACTTGGTGCAGTTGGTTACGATACACTGATCCTGATCAACAGGTTCGCCAATTTTTTCTCCGAAAAGGTATTTAACAATGGCAAATTGTCATTGTCAAAAAAGATAAAAGAGAGTGTAAAATCGGCAGTTTCATTTATAAATAATTTTGAGCAAACAAGTGCCGATATCGGCATCAGCAATAAATTCGATTATGTGGTGTGCGGTCATATACACCATCCTGAAATTAAAGTAATCACTAACCAGGAAGGAAGTATAACATACCTTAATTCCGGAGACTGGGTCGAAAATCTATCGGCTCTTGAATTTGTTGATGGCAAGTGGTCAGTTTACAGGTTTAAGGAAAGTGATAACGATGAAATGGCACTGAATTTTGAAAATGAGGAAGACGAATTGAATGTTAACCTTTTGTTTGATAATATGTTGCACGAATTTAACATGATGCGGCAATGAAAATATTATATGCAATACAAGGTACAGGCAAT
>CAIXAQ010000887.1 GCA_903917425.1 uncultured Bacteroidales bacterium | reverse complement strand
CAATAGCGATTCCACTTCTGATTCCTTTAAACGAGCCAGGCGTAATTTCGGAAGTCTGAAAATAAACACTTTCGCGCGGATCGTTAAAGCCTCCCAGGATTGATTCCATAGAAGCATTCATGCGGATATCGCCCCATGCATCATTAATCGTATTTAAAGGGTGCGGTAGTTTTCCGTCAACCAGGAAGTTTTCGTCATTTGCCGATAATAAGCCAAATTTATTGCTTACGGCGGCTTCAGCTTCAGTTTTTGCCCTTGCCGGATCCACCTTGGCGATGCGGATAGCTAAACGTAAACGCAGCGAGTTGGCGAACTTAATCCATTTTACATAATCCCCGGCATATACTAAATCGAAACGGGTAAAGGATTTTACGGCGTTTGGATCATCGGCATAAGGGGTTAAAATGTCAACTCCTTCTTTTAATTGTTTGAAGAATTGATCGTAAAGCTGAGCCTGGCTATCGTAAGGGAAACTGCCGTCAGCGGCAGGAATACCATATTGCGAATAAACCAGGGGACCATAAATATCGCTTACGCGGTGCATGCCTTCAACGCGGCAAATCTTGGCCCAACCAACAAAATTCTCGAATTTCCCGGCAGCCTTATCCTCAACTTTTGCCAGGGGACTCATGACGTTTTCGTAAGCAACCGACCATGGGAAACCATTCCATCCATTTACAAGGGCATAGGTCATATTGTTGATGTTTCCCCGGAAAGGAGTAGGAGGCATCATGTATCCTGAATATACATCTGCGATCAGGTTTTGCTGCAATTGCATTACCCAGGCAGGATTGAAAGTATAAAAGTTCAGTTGAACCTGTTTGAAAGGCTCGCCGATTATCACATAATCAGCTTCCAGATCTTTATCGAGCGGTCCGTACGGATCGGTGTTTATCTCCTCAAAATTCTTTGTGCAGCTTTGAAAAACCAAGCCATTGACAAAGAACATCAAAGCTAAACCTACTATATATTTATAATTTTTCTTCATCGTTTTTTTTATTTAATGGTGAATAATAAATTGAAACCGAAACTTCTGGTTGAAGGTAAACTGAAGGTGTCAACACCTTGCAAAGCAGTACCGGTCGACATGGAAATATCCGGATCAAAAGGTGCGTTATTCATAAAGAAGAACAAATTGCTGGCAACCAGTGAAGCTTTCACGTTTTCGAAAACAGTTGATTTTAAAGGCAATAAGTAACCCAATGAAAGTTCTCTCACCCGGATGTTTGTGGCATCATAAGTATAATGTTCGGTTATACCGGCTCTTCCGCCCACTGCTTTGTAAAATTTGGTGGCATCAAGTTTTCCAACAAAAGGAGAGCCGTCTTCATACTGAGCTGCCATATCTACGCCACCGTTATCGCGGTCCTCGGCGGTGATTTTCGAAACACCTAATTCATCGTTCATGGCTTCGGTAATTGACATTACTTCTCCGCCAAAGCGACCATCAATTAAAATGCGGGCGTCGAAATTGCCAAACTTGAAGTTGTTATTGAAACCCAGCATAAAATCCGGGTTCGAATTGCCAACATATTCCAATCCACCGGGATTAGCTATCGGAGTTCCATCGGCACTTACAATAATATTACCATTATCGGCTCTTTTGAACTTTTTACCGTAGATATCTCCGAAAGAACCACCTTCGCGAATGAGCATGGCATAATTGTTTACCCCTGGTTCGGTTAAATAAAACTCACCGTTCGAGAGGCTGCTCGAAAGTTCGTTAACGGTATTCGTATTTTTAGCATAATTTAAAGATGCTGACCATACCAATTTGTCATTGCTGACAGGAATAACTTCGAGTGTAGCTTCAAAGCCTTTGTTTTCGATGATACCGGAGTTAACAAGGTAGTACGAATATCCGCTTCCTAATGGTGCAGCAATGCGGATAAATTGATTCTCTGTCAGTGATTTATAAAAACTGAAATCAACATTTAACCTGCTTTTCAAAAAACGGAAATCAAATCCTATTTCCGACGATTTTGAAATTTCGGGCTTAAGAGCTATGCCATCGAGCAATCCAACCGTGGGCGACACAAGTCCGGTAATGGAACTGATAGTCGAACGGATGTTAACAACATAAGGCTCAACATCATTACCAACCATGGCATAGGATAAGCGGACTTTACCGAAGTCGAGCCAGTCAGGCTTATACATTTTTGTGATGATGGCTGACAGACCTGCTGACGGATAAAAATATGATTTATCAGGTAGTGTGGATGACCAGTCGTTGCGTCCGGTCACATCCAGGTATAACATGCTTTTGTATCCAAGCTGAGCGTTGGCAAATACGGATTGCAACTGGCGGCGGGTTAATGATTGCGATATGTTGAACGCGGCATCCACCTGGTTTATGTTCTGCAGACTAAAAATGTTAGCATACCTCAGGTTGGCCTGGTAGGAATCGAAGTATTCGCCATACACTTTTGTGTCGCGCACACTTGTACCGGCGGTAGCTGTGAGGTTAAGATCCTTTGTCAGATCCTTGTTGTAGTTTAAAAGCAAATCGCCATACAATTGAGTGCCATTGGTATTGCTTCTTACATAACGGCCATTGGGATCGGCTAATGTGCCTTGGGTGGTTGCATACGAGCGTTGGTCGAATACGGCAAACGACTTGTCTAAATTGCCGCGGGCTATGATGTTTAAATGTTTTGTTAAATTATATTTTAACATTATGTTCGCAAAAATCCGGTCTTTCGTATCAAAGTTTTGGTTCCGGTTAACGATCCAGTATGGATTCTGCTGGTTATCATTGTCGGCTATCCAGTTCTGTACGTTCAGGTTTCTTCCTTCATTATAAACCTCGTAATTATCTTTATAATTAGCGAAATCCAATCCCCTCGGGAAAAAATACAAACCAGTTAAAGGGTTGAAATACAATCCGGTAGAAGGACGGTTTTCGCCTTTTTCGTTCACATAATTTAACCCGGCTGATGTCTCAAGTTTCCCGTTAAAAAAGTTAGCGGTTTCCTTAACATCGAAATTATTACGATTGAATTTTGTGCCCGGAATAACCCCTTTCGAACTTGTGTTTGCGTACGAAACATAGGTTTGTGCTTTGTCGTTGCCGGCGCTTAAATTCAACGAATTGATGAATGTTGAACCACCCTGGAAGAAATCGGATACATGATCAGCGGCTCCGACTCCTTTGGCTCCCCAGCTATCAACGGATCCAACGGCAGTTTGACCGTAATCAAATTGCATTTTTGGCACATCAGTTACCTTATTAAAAGTATAGGAAGTGGAGTACGTGACTTTTGCAGTACCGCTTTTACCTTTTTTAGTTGTGATCATAATGGCGCCGTTAGCCGCCTGGCTTCCATATAAAGCAGCAGCAGAAGCACCTTTCAAAACAGAAATGCTTTCGATGTCATCGGGGTTGAGGCTCGACATTGCATCGCCTCCATCGCGACCGATTGTGCCGCTGGCATTGCTTCCACCCCAAACACTACCCGGCTGTTCGGGCGAATAGTTTAAAATGGGAATACCGTCAATTACGTAAAGTGGTTGGTTGTTACGTGTCGATTTGTTACCGCGTAAAACAACCCGGGTCGATCCGCCTGAACCTGATGCACTTTTGTTGACGACAAGTCCTGCAACCTTACCACTCAAACTATTGATAACGTTGGGGTCCTTCACCGAAGTTAACTCGTCACCCCCAATTTGTTGCGCGGAGTAGGCGAGTGACTTCTTTTCCCTCGAAATTCCTAAAGCAGTAACTACCACTTCTGTAAGAGCAGTAGCCTGAGGACTCATTACAACATTGATAACTGACTGGCCATTAACAGCAACAGTCTGCGTTTGCATACCCACGAAGGTAAATACCAGATTCTTGGCATCTTTAGGTACTGAAAGAGAAAACTTCCCGCTGATATCTGTGATAGTACCCTGACTGGTACCTTCCATCACAATACTTACGCCGGGAATGCCCATTCCGTCGTCGGAACTGGTAACAACACCGGTTACGGTATTGTTTTGCGCGTTAATACCGCTTATTATGCTGAAAAACAGCATAAAAGCAATCAGTAATTTGTTTTTCATAAGCACATTGTTTGGTTGGTTTGATATTGATTAGGTTAATTAGAAAAAAAATGCAATTACTTCAGTTTTCATTGGATTCGTAATGGATGCGGTAGAATTATTTTTTTTTAATTAAAAGATTTGCCAAATATATATAAAGTTACATACACTTTAACAAAAATATTATAATTAATTAATTATTCATAAAATTGTTTATTTACTTGATGTATAACTATGGCAAATATTGTTTTTGGGTTAAATCGCGATCCAGTCAGATCGTTTTGAAAGGGATGTATCACTGTTTTATTCCCGTAATTCAATGGTCCGGCCTTCTGATCTTGATTTTTCGGCAGCAAAAACAATTTTAAGTTTTTCAAATGCTTCCAGGCCGCTGACTTCCACTATGTCCTGATCCTGTTTGCTGATGGCCGTCAGCCAATTATCGACTATTGTTTTATCTTCCGGATGATAAGCATTTCCTTGTGCCAGATTTATTTTTTCTGCAGAATTCCCGGCGAAATCAGTGATAATGATTTCCTTTGAATCGTCGTCCAGAAATAACTCGCCCAATGAGCCCTGCACATGAAGTGTCCGCCTGTTTTTTAAAGTAAATCCGCTCATGGTAAACGCAGCAGTGGCCCCGCATTCGAATTCCATTGCCACTACCTGGTGGTCGACAACATCATTGTCCGAATGCCAAACGCAGCGGCCATACGAGCCTTTTTTAATCTCCTCATAATTGCTTTCGGCCGTATGATCCTGAGTTATCGTGTTTGCCGGCCATTTATCCAGGTTTCCCTGAACATAAAGTTTCAATGCCGAGTATGCACACTGAGGTTCATGGGAACATTCATCGCTGCATCGGTCAGCACTGTGTTTGGGCGCCATTTCAGCAGTGAAAAAGGATAAACTGCCAAACGAGGAAACTTTTTTGCATTTGGAGCCAATCAGCCAGGCAATGAGGTCAAGGTCATGACAGCTTTTATGGAGCAGGAGGTTTGTGTTAACTTTCGTATTTCCCCATTTGCCTCTTACATAATTATGAGCAAAGCGCAGATTCCCGATTTCTTCAGTGTGGCTGATATTGATAATTTTCCCAATACTTCCCCTACTGATGATTTCTTTTACCTGCCTATACCCTTCCCTGAAACGGAGAGTATGGCAAACAGCCACTATGGTAGCAGCCTTTTTTTGAGCGTTCAGAATTTTTATACAGTTTTCTTCTGAATCTGCCATGGGTTTTTCAATCAGTAAATGGCATCCTTTTTCAAGAAATGCGACAGCAGGCTCAGTATGAGCATTATCCAGGGTTGTTATAAGGGCGGCATCAAATGAAACTGAACTTTCAGCCATTTCTTGCCAGGTAGCAAATACAGCATTTGTGTTTATTTCAAAATTACGGGCAAACTCTTCTCTTGGCTCAGAACGCGGTTCTGCAATTGCCACAACCCGGGCAAATATGCCGTTATTTATATGCATTGCCAGGCTGTTACCCCTTATTCCTGCACCTATAATGGCAATTTCCAGTCCTTTCTGTGTCATTTTTTAGCTGCAAAAAATTATAGTTTACGGCAATATTATTTTTAATCCTGAATAAGCTGAGTTTTCAAAGGATAGAAAACTCGTTCTTTGTTTTTTTTATTTCAGGCGTTTTCTTCTTCAACCGCCTGCATTACAATAGCCTGCATTATATCAGCCTTTTTTTCCATAGCCTCTATAAGCCGGAACTGAACTTTCGCCCTGTCGAGATTGTGTTCGGGGTACGAAGTCCGGAAATAAGTGTCGCCATCCACGAAATCAGTAAGGAACCTCAGACCTATAATAAATGTCATAAACCGGGCCGAAAAGGACAGATTTTCAATTTCAACTTCAGTGAGTGTGGAAAAGGTGCTTTTAAGGAAACCGCGGGTATAGGCTTCGTAAATGGGTAAGTTGATATCAACTTCCGACAGGTCTTTTTCGTCCTCAACGGCGGTATTGGCCCCGGTGCGGATCGAATCGCCAAAATCGAACAAAATACTGCCCGGCATCACAGTATCCAGATCGACAATACATAGGGCATGATCGGAACTGTCGAACAATATGTTATTGAATTTGGTGTCGTTGTGTGTAATGCGCATCGGAAGCTTTCCGGATTTGATAAGAGCCGGAATGGTGAGCATTTGCCCGGTCCGCATTTTTACAAATTCAATTTGGCTGCTGATTTCTTTAACCCGGTCTGCTTTATCCGCTGCCAGCGATTGATTGAATGTATAGAGGCGTTTCTCCATGTTGTGAAAATCGGGAATGGTTTCCGAAATCCCGCCTAGCGGCAAATCGGCCAAAAGCGACATGAAAAGGCCGAAAGCTTTTCCTCCTTCGTAGGCTATTTTGGCGTTATCAACTACATTGTACCCGTGGGCGCCGCTGATAAAAGTATAAAGTCGCCAGTAGTGGCCTTCCGGATCGAGGTAGTGATTTTTCCCGTTTTCACATAGGATAACTTCCAGAACTTTAAAAGCCAGATCTTTGTTTTCCGACAGTTTTGCAGCCAGGTGTGCGGTAACGGCGCAAATATTATCCATCAGGCCTTCCACATTTTTAAAAATATTGTGATTGATCCATTGCAGGAAATATCCCGGGTGATCGGCGCTGTTTGTTTTGATGAAATAGGATTCGTTAATATGCCCGGTCGTATTTTTTTCAAAATCCTGGCATTCTCCTGTTATTCTGAAATGGGTAACAATTTCTTTTATGTCGCGTTCCATACGTTATTTCCAAAGTTGTGCAGGATAAACACCTGCTTTTATTAACTGGGCAAGTTTTTCGATTACAACGGGTTTGTCCTCTTTGTAGGTTACGCCAAACCACCTGGCGCTGCTTTTCAGCACTTTTACCTTAGCCTGCCCGCTGTTTATCAGCTTGTCGATGGCTGACGGAATATAGAATTCAGATTTCAGCGAATCGCTGTTAGCTTTTACAAATTCGGCAAACATGGGTTCAGTTTGCCTGAAATATTCGGGTGTAAATCCCCAGAAATTCATAGAAACCAAGGTGTCCGGTTTCAGGAACATGAAAGCGTTGTCAGCATCCTGGTAAGCAATCCCGCCGTGAGTATATTGAATATTCGTGCGTTCGGTTACCGACACAAGGAATTTTTCCGAATCAGCCTGGCAAACACCGCGCGAAACGCTGCCGTGTTCTGACATGGTGTTCCCAACCTGGTAGGCAACCAACGAATATTGCGTCTGTTCACCGGGAGTTAATCCGCTTAGATAAGCAGCCATGGTTTTAAAGGCGTTCTCGCCGTAAAAATCGTCCCCGTTAATTACAGCAAATGGCTCATTTATAACATCTTTAGCCATCAGTATGGCATGGGCGGTTCCCCATGGTTTGGT
>CAIXAQ010000886.1 GCA_903917425.1 uncultured Bacteroidales bacterium | reverse complement strand
TTTTTCAGTTCGACCAAAGGTGTGGCAAGTACAGGAACCCCGGCATAAATATAATCAAACAGTTTGTTTGGCAGGCTGAAACGGTAATTTATATTGGTATCCTTATCGATGGTAAGCCCGATATCAGCATTGGCAGTGTATCCGGCAAGTTTTTCGGGAGTTTGACGAGGTACAAAAATAACTTTGTGTTGTAAGGAAAGTTCACAGACCATTTTCTTCAATTCTGTGAGCACATCGCCTCCACCAACAATCAGAAGCAGCGCATTATCAATATATTGCATGGCTTCAACCGCTTCTTCGGCTCCGCGCTGAACGTTGATTCCCGAGCCTTGCAGGAGAACAATTTTCTTATCTTCCGGCAATCCAAGCATTTCCCTTGTTGGAATTTCGGTGATTTTACGCCTGCGGGGGATATTTCTTACAACCTTAAAAGGGACATGATAATCCTGTTCAAAGAGTTTGGCAATGCTGTTGTTAACAGTAATACAGTTTTTGATCTTTGGTACAATGGTTTTTTCGATCCACTTCCAGACACGCTGTACTTTCGGCCTGTCGACCAATTCGGGAGTGGCTGTAAAATACTCGTGGCTGTCGTAAACAACAGGGATTCGTTTCAATTTATGGGCCAGGTAATTGGGCATAAGTGTATCGAGGTCGTTGCTTACCAGGAGTTCGGCTTTTCGCGAAAGCAAAAGGAAGAAGAGCCTGATATTGTATTCGGCATAAAAAACCGGGCCTTTCTCCCAAAGCAAGCGCATGCGGAAAGTTTCGTATTGCCGTTCGGGCATTCGGGGACTATCGGTTTTTTGGCGGCCAACCAGCAGAACTTCAAATCCCATTTCAACCAATACATTGGCAGTTCTATCCACACGCTGGTCGGTTACCAGGTCGTTAATCACTGAAATAATGGCCTTTTTCTTTTTCATAACAGGAATTAACCGCGAAATTAAAGTTTTCGCTGGAAAATCGCCGGAATAAATCATTTTATTGACCGGCATGTCTTAATTTTGGAACTTTCCGGATAAGCCGGAATTACATTCAGAAGATTCTTGCAGCCGCCAGATTTTTTATTGACTCAAATAACTCACCATTATGTTCACATTCCGCGAAAACGTTTCATTATTTCCGTACAATACGTTTCACATGGATGTGATGGCAAAATATTTTTCGGAGATTAACACGATTGAAGATATTCTGGATGCTATCGAAGCGCATCAGCTTGAAAAACTCAGTGAAAATGGCCCGCTAATACTAGGGGGCGGCAGCAATTTGCTTTTTACAAGGAATTTTACAGGTCTGGTTTTGCGCATTGGGAATAAGGGTATTGAAGCCGTTGCCGTCGGTGATGAAAGTGTATTTGTAAAGGTTTCGGCAGGTGAAAACTGGCACGAATTTGTGCTTTGGTGTGTCGATCATGGCTACGGCGGACTCGAAAACCTTTCGTTAATTCCCGGAAATGTGGGCAGCTGCCCCATACAAAACATTGGTGCTTACGGTGTTGAGGTGAAAGATGCTTTTTATTCGCTCGAAGCTATTGATCTGAAAACCGGGGAATTAAAAGTATTTACCCTCGACGATTGTCATTTTGGTTACCGCGACAGCATTTTTAAAACTGAATTAAGAGGCAAATATTTAATATGGTCGGTAACTTTTAAACTAAGATTAAATCCCGTTATAAACCTCGAATATGGTGCAATCAAACAGGAATTATCGGCAATGGGAATTCAGAATCCAGGCATATCCGATGTCAGTAAAGCCGTTTGTAACATTCGGAAAGGCAAATTGCCTGATCCTGAAGTGATTGGAAATTCAGGAAGTTTTTTTAAAAACCCGACTGTCGGACTCAAATTTGCCGAAACCCTGAAAGAAACCTTCCCTAACCTGGTTTCTTATTCACTAGGCAACCAGGAAGTAAAACTTGCAGCCGGCTGGCTTATTGAGCAATGCGGCTGGAAAGGCTTCCGCGAGGGGGATGCGGGTGTGCATGAAAGCCAAGCACTGGTGCTTGTGAATTATGGAAATGCTAAAGGAAGCGAAATCCTGACACTGGCGCACCGGGTTCAAAATTCGGTTTATGAGCGTTTTGGCGTGAAACTGGAAATGGAAGTGAACGTGGTTTGAAATACTTTGTAACTTTCAAATTTAAATCGGTAACTAATTTATCTACTGTCATATATCTCGGAATTTAGAATACAGAATACAGAATACAGAATACAGAATTCAAGATTCACGAATTCAAAATTCAAAACTCATATCTCATAAGTCACATCTCCTATCTAATAACTCCTATCTAATAACTCCTATCTAATAACTCCTATCTAATAACTCACATCTAATAACTCACATCTCATAACTCATATCTCATATCTCCGAAGCTCTTACAATACAATCCCACAATTTCCCAGCAGTTTGTTCCCACGAGAATTTCTGTCGCTGTTCCCGTCCCGCTTCAATCAGTTTTTGCCTGAAATTGTGATCGGAAGCCATTTTTTGCATCGCGTCAGCTATAGATGGGATCGAAAACGGATCGGTTAAAATAGCTGCATTGCCGGCTACTTCAGGCATTGATGTCAGGTTTGATGTAATCACAGGTGTGTCACAGTGGAAAGCCTCCAGGATCGGAATCCCGAACCCTTCGAAATACGAAACATAGGTTAGCGCCAATGCCGAAGCCATCAACGATGCGAGTTCCTGATCACTGACACGCCCGGTAAATATCACATCATCGCGGTATTCCATTCCTTCATAGGCTAAGCGGATTTCATCAGTCCACCACATGCGGGCACCGGCAAGTATCAGTTTTATGCCGCTGGAATTGCCTTTTTTAAACTGATCGAATGCTTTAAACAGATTCACCAGGTTTTTGCGTGGATGCAAGGTGCCGATAAAGAAAAAATACTCGTGCCCCTGCGAAAACTTCAGCCGGATTTGTTGCTGTTCAACTGCCGTTATGGGTTTAAAAATATCACTGGCTCCGTTGTAAACCACATCAATTTTGGAGGGTGCTACATTATACGTCTTTACAATATCCGATTTTGAAAATTCCGAAACGGTGGCTATCCTTGTTGCTTTTTTCGCAAATCGCGGGAACATTCCGGAATAGTATTTCCGCACCAGGAACGGTATATCTTCTGGAAAGTGCTCAAAATTAAGGTCATGGATAACCCCTGCAGATTTAACGTTGGTAGTCAATGACAGGAAGCCATCGGGCGACAGAAAAATATCTGGCTTGGTCCGTGTAAAATGCAAAGGCAGACTCGCCTCGAACCAGGCAAGAAATAATAAAGGATGACGTGCCTGGGGCGGAATGATAACAGGCTGAATATTTGAATTGTAGATGAATCTTTCGTCGAATTTACGATCGAAATAAAAGAAAAATTGATGCTCCGGATGTTGAGTGGTTATAATACGCAGAGTTTCATCGGCAAACCTGCCAATTCCATCCAGTCGCCCGGATAACAGTAATCGCGTATTTACAGCAATTTTCAAACTTTTGGTATTTCTGTATTTGTGATGCTTAACTTACGCAAACCTATGGAAATAATTGTTCACTTCCCTGATTAATTTGATAATTTGAAAATGTGATAATTTGATAATTTGAAAATGTGGGAATTTGAAAATGCCGTAAAGTGATGATTTGGTACTGTGATAATATGGCAAAACTTGGCAATCACTCAAATAGTCGTACTTTTGGCAACAAAAAAGGGTATTTGATGAAAACGCTTGTAAAGTTTGTATTACAAAGGATTTTGGGATTTGAAAATTATCTGTATATTTTTTCACTTTATATCACCGCTACCCTGAAAAACAATCGCAAAGAGGGCGATTTTCTTCATTTTCTTTCCATGTTACCCGATCGGTCCACAGTACTGGATATCGGTGCCAACATTGGTGTAATGACGGTACATATTGCACGCAAACTTCCTGGCTCCCAGGTTTTTTCGTTTGAACCTGTACCCGAAAACTTAAATACACTCCACAGGTTATTAAAACATTTTAAAATTCAAAATGTCAAGGTTTTTGAAGTGGCGCTGGGAAATTACGAAGGCACGGCTGAAATTATCCTTCCCGAACATAAACACGTGAAGTTTCACGGTCTCAGCCATATCGAAGGGGTGGAAGGCAGCGAAGGCGACAGTGGCACAAAATACAGCGTGCCTATGCACAGGCTTGATACTATGCCTGAATTGTTATCGCTTACAAAACCTCTTTCGGGTATAAAAATTGATGTTGAAAATTACGAGTTCAAGGTATTAGAAGGGGCTATAAGTCTTATAACTAAATATAGACCAATAATATATGCTGAATTGTGGGAAAACCAGAATCGGTTTGATTGTATGAAATTATTAACGGATATAGGTTACCGGATTTTTGTGCTCGAGAACGGAGTTTTGGTTATATTTGAAGCCACAAAACATAAAACACAAAATTTCTTCTTTCAAATATCGCCTGAGCTAAAAGGCTAAAAAATGAAGCGTAAATTTATTACCAATCTTGGGTTTTTGCTTTTTCTTAATCTGTTGGTTAAGCCTTTCTGGATATTTGGCATTGACCGTACGGTACAGAATTTAGCAGCTCCCGGCGAGTATGGGTTTTATTTTACAGTGCTGAATTTTACTTTCCTGTTTAATATCCTGCTCGATTTTGGGATTACCAACTTCAACAATAAAAACATTGCCCAGAATAACCAGCTTTTAAACAAGCACTTTTCAGGCATTACCTACCTTCGGTTTATCCTGGCAGCCGTTTATTTTGTGGTGATGTTTGCCGTGGCTGCAATCATTGGCTACGATGGACGGCACCTGTATTTTCTTGTCTTCCTGGGGTTTAACCAGTTCCTGGTGTCATTTATACTGTACCTGCGATCGAATATTTCGGGATTGTTATTGTTCAGGATCGACAGTGTCGTATCAGTCCTCGACCGCTTATTGATGATCCTTTTTTGCAGTTTGTTGCTTTGGGGAAATTTCACCACCGAGCCATTCCGGATAATTTGGTTCGTTTACGCACAAACGCTCGCCTATCTCATCACTGCTTTTGTTGCCATGCTGATTGTAATTAAAAAAGCCGCCTTCAAGCGGCTGCAGTGGAATACCTCATTCTTCCTGATGATCATCAAGCAGAGTTTCCCGTTTGCACTCCTTGTTCTGCTGATGTCTTTCTACAATCGCATCGATTCGGTTATGCTCGAACGATTATTGCCAAAAGGAGTCGGCACAACTCAGGTCGATATTTATGCCAAAGCATACCGCTTATTAGATGCGGTAAATATGATCGCATACCTTTTTTCAGTACTGCTTATCCCGATTTTCGCCCGTTTAATTAAAGATAAAGCTCCTGTTGTTGGAATGGTAAAGCTCTCATTTACAATTATTTTTACTATTTCAATGACAATTGCAACATGTTCCTCCTTTTTCAGCGATCAGATTATGACTTTGTTGTATGTTGGCCAGATACAGGAAGCACAGAAAGTATTTGTTTTCCTGATTATCGGATTTATTCCGATTTCAGCCACCTACATTTTCGGCACTCTGCTAACGGCGAATGGAAGTCTAAAAGCCTTGAATATCATGGCTTTAACCGGGATGATATTAAATATAAGCCTGAATTATTTTCTTATTCCGTCGATGATGGCTGTAGGCTCGGCGTATGCAAGCCTGGCTACGCAATTTGTAACTGCCATTATACAGGTAGCCATTGCTCAGCGAATTTTCAGGTTTACTATTAACTGGAAATATCTCTTCACGCTGCTGTTTTTTGCAATGGGTGTAATTTTGCTGAACATGCTTTCGAGCCTTATCAATTGGGATTGGAGAATACTCCTCATTTTAACCGGCATAGCCTCCGTATTATGGGCCTTTACGTTGAACTTACTGAGTGTTAGCGGGTTTATCCGATTGCTGAAAAACGAATAGATTTCAACCGGAATTTTATATTATCTATAAAACTAATTGTGCTTATATTTGCACACAATCTTATTAAAATGAGTATTCATATCGAAGCCAAACAAGACGAAATAGCTGATTTCGTGCTACTTCCGGGCGATCCCTTACGGGCAAAACATATTGCCGAAACTTTACTGACCGATGCTGTCTGCTACAACAATGTACGTGGAATGCTGGGTTTTACCGGTTGTTATAACGGGAAACGGGTGTCGGTGCAGGGTACAGGAATGGGTTTGCCTTCGCTGATGATTTATGCAAGCGAACTTATTAACGATTATAAAGTTAAAACACTGGTTCGGGTGGGAACCTGTGGAGGTTTGCTCGAAGATGTTGAATTACGGGATGTTATAGTTGCTGTGAGTGCTTCAACGGATTCGTTTTCAGTAGCCAGGTATTTTCCGGGCATGACATTTGCGCCCACGGCAAGTTTCAGGCTGGCTCAACTGGCTGTTGAAAATGCTTCTGAATTGAACATTCACGTTAAGGCGGGAAATATTCTTTCATCCGATCTTTTTTACCACTTTCCCGAAGAAGGCGATGCTTACCAGCTATGGAGAGATTACGGTACATTGGCCGTAGAAATGGAATCGGCAGGTTTATACTTGCTTGCTGCCCGACTCAAAGTGGAAGCCCTTTCATTACTTACCGTGAGCGATCACCTGCTTACCGGCGAGCATGTCAGCGCCCAGGAAAGACAGTTTAACTTTACGAATATGACTAAGCTTGCACTTTCCCTGGCGGTTTAACAACAAACCAATTTAAGGCAACTTTTCAGCAGTTACAAAGTATAGAAACACAATTACTTACCACAGATTTCGCAAATTTCGCAGATTAGATTAAATCAATTCAGTCAGTTCTGGTATAAAAACTATCTTAAAGAGCTATAAATCTGTGCTAATCTGTAAAATCTGTGGCAAAAATGACGAATTGAGAGGGTGAAAAATTACAATTTAGATTTTAATTCTGAGATTTTTTTTGCTGAATCTGATTAATCGGTTAGGCTCTTTTTGCAATTCAATTCTTAAAAATGACCTTTTATTCAGCACCTTTCTGGCTTAGACTTATCTACCCGAAAGGACTTATTTGGAGCGTAGCAACCGATAGACGCGAAGTATTTCTTACCTTCGATGATGGACCAGTACCTGAAATAACGCCTTTGGTTATCGGGATCCTGGAGAAATATAATATTAAAGCCACCTTTTTCTGCGTGGGTGAAAATGTGCAGAAATATCCCGAAGTTTTCGAGATGTTGCTCAGCCGAGGCCATGCTGTTGGTAATCATACCCTTCATCATGTAAAAGGATGGAAAACTGACCACGATTCCTATTTATCGGAAATTGAGCAATGCAACCAATTTGTTAATAGCAAATTGTTCAGGCCACCGCACGGACAAATTAATCGGAAGATAGCGCGGCAAGTCAAGGAAAAATATAATATTATCATGTGGACTGCTCTCACCGGCGATTACGATAAAAATCTTACCGGCGAACAATGCCTGGCTAATGCCACTAAAAATACGAAACCAGGTTCAATCATTGTGTTTCACGACAGCCTGAAA
>CAIXAQ010000885.1 GCA_903917425.1 uncultured Bacteroidales bacterium | reverse complement strand
TCGAAAAGTGATAGTGCGGGAGTATCATCTATATAAATAGGAGCCGTAATGAGCTTCGAAATACGCGCATTTAGCTGTTCCCATTCAAAATTTTGCAATTGCCCGCGCCTCAAATTGCTGGCCGAAAGTTCGGCTTCGGAAGCTATTAAACGTGCAACCAATTGATCCGCTGTCATTTCTAATGAGAAAAAGGCGACTGCTTTTTTAGATTCTATTGCAACATTCCGTGCCATGGAGAGTACAAATGCCGTTTTCCCCATACCAGGGCGGGCAGCAACAATAATAAGGTCGCTGCGCTGCCAACCTCCTGTAAGTTTATCCAGGTCAACAAACCCGGATGGTACACCCGAAAAAGAACCGTCATTTTTGCGGGCATTATCAATCTGGTTCAACACTTTATGAACCAGTTCGGGCATCAACTGAGCTTTTTTACGCAGGTTATTTTCCGTGATAGCGAAGAGACTGCTTTCGGTTTCATCCAGTAAATCAAATACATCGGTTGAATCCTCAAACGATTTCCGGATAGTATCTGTCGATATTTTTATGAGTTCACGCTGCAGGAACTTTTGCTTTAAAATCCCTACATGAAATTCGATGTTTGCCGATGAAGCAATACGTGAAGTAAGCTGTGTAATATAAAAAGGACCTCCTGACATTTCGAGTTTGCCCTTTTGGCGAAGTGCATTCGTGACCGTGAGAATATCAACCGGTTCGTTATTGTGAAACAAGGTACTTATTGCTTCGAATACAGCCTGATGCGATTCCTTATAAAACACAGCGGGAACCAGCATGTCAATAACCGCAGCCACAGCATCTTTTTCAAGCATCAGGGCTCCTAACACGGCTTCTTCCAGGTCAATGGCCTGCGGTGGCAATTTGCCATGTTCCTGAAAAGCATCGCGGCCTACAACCGGTCTTTTATTTATTTTTCGCGATGCAAAGGCATCTGTTCGGTCATTCTCTTCCATAAGGTGCCAAAATTAGCCATTATTCAGCCAGTTTTTTTGAATAGGCCGACAATAATTTATTAACATGAGGATATTTTTAAAAGTTTCAGAGTTTCAGGGTTTCAGAGTTTCAGGGTTTCAGGGTTTCGTGAATAACTGAGGTTTCCGGATAAAAAAAAGACCGCCCCGAAAGACAGTCCTTTTTGAAGTTTAAAAGAATTTATTTGGCAACCGGTGCTGCTCCCTGATTCACATCATTTTGCGGCATTTGTGCACCATTGGTAGCTTCAACCACATTACCTATGATTTTCAGCTGAATGGATGGTGTTTTGGCATTCGACATAACGGTAATTGTTTTATTGATACCACCAACGCGGTTTGTATCATACTTAACTTTAACCGATGCTGACTTTCCCTTAAGAATCGGTTCACGCGGCCATTCGGGAACAGTGCATCCACAGGATGATGCTACATTTGCTAAAATCAATGGCTCAACTCCATTATTCTTGAATTTGAATTCACAGGTTCCATCACCGCCTTTGGTCACGGTTCCGTAATCGTGAGTCGTTTTCTCAAATGTAATTACCGGGGCATTAGGATTGTCAACAGGTTGCGTAACTGCATCCTGTGCAAAAGCAGCAAAGGACATAAGGATCGAAACGCCTAAAGTAACAAGTACTTTTTTCATAAATTTAATCTTTTAAATTGTTAAACTTGATTTCTATTTCTGCAAATGCTTTCAAAAATTTACAGTTTGGTGATCACAATTTTTATGCCATCGTAAAACATGATGCCAAAATTATTGATTATTCCGTTCGCTTACCGGGTTTGATGTCATTATTTCCTAAATTTGTCTAAATTTAACAATTCATTATGAGACAAATCATTTTATTCGCTCAATTCATAATACTCAGCACCATGATTTCATCCTGTTGTACCGCTCAGAAAGCAGAGAAAGATCCGTCCGGGCCTCTGGTCACCATTGCGGGGCCACAGGTTATCATCTACCAGACGAAAAAGGACTATTCTAAATTAGTTCCGATAAGTTTAAGCGACGACCGGAAGACAATTGCGTCATATCCCGATATTAAAGATGTGTATTACAACGGGAATCTTGCTTACCCAACACCCCTGCATGACGGCTTTTTGCTCGATAACCGCGGAATAACAAAGAACACTGCTTTTATCAGCCTTACATATGATGAATATTCGAAACTTGCAAAAACACCTACGGCTGATCAATTGATAAAAATGATCATAGATACCGATCCACTCACCAAAATGTACAGCTGCGGTATCCGGTCTTTAACTGACGATATCGAAAAGCGACTTAATGATAAAATAGATACCAATGATTTTTCAACATTCGTAAAAATGAAATAGAATATCTATTTATCAGATAAACAAATACATACATTTATTTTATTTTGTTTTTTGACGAAATTGTTAATTACTTTTAACAAAAAATATGATTTTTTCACATATCAAGATTGTAACATATTAAGTTATTCCGTACCTTTGTAATACCTTCACTCCGGAAACGAGAACTTTATTCCGTAGATCACTAAATCAAAAACCCGTACACATTGGAAAATTCAATCCCACTCGTCAAATTAATCGATGGTAGAAGTTTCTACTATTCTTTTCTGGCAGGAGCCCAGCGCATTTTCGAAAACCAGGGTTTGCTCAACAAAATAAATGTTTTTCCTGTTGCCGATGCCGACACCGGAACAAACCTGGCAAGTACGATGCGATCCATTGTTGACAGCCCAATACCTACCAATAATGTAAAAATGACCGCCTGCGCCCTGGCTGATGCCGCTTTGGTAGGTGCCCGAGGTAATTCAGGAATTATTTTTGCCCAGTTTCTTTATGGGTTCAGCAACGAAATTGAAAACGAAGACAATTTAACTGTCGAAAATTTTTCCCGCTCGCTTACCAAAGCGGTAACATACGCATACGAAGCAATTGCCAATCCTATCGAAGGGACTATGATTTCGGTGATTCGCGAATGGGCCGAATTTATCAATACCATGAAGGGATTGATCGATGACTTTATAGAACTGCTTGTTAAAGCACTCCAGGTTGCCAGGGCGTCTTTGGCTGATACAACCCGCCAGATGGCTGTTCTCGCGAAAGCGAATGTAGTAGATGCAGGTGCCAAAGGATTTGTATTATTCCTCGAAGGAATGATCGATTTTTTCAATAACAGGCAAACGATACGCCGGTTGACTATCCCGATGAATGACATGATACTCGAAGAGGTACAGACTGATTCGCACGAAGAAATCACTCACCGTTATTGCTGCGAAGCCATGTTAGCTCTCGACTTGCACCCTGGCGAAACCAAAAATTCTGTTCGTGACGCCATTACCGGCATGGGCGATTCGATGGTGGTTGCAGGTTCCGAAAAACGCTTGCGTATCCACATTCATTCCGACAACCCGATTAAGCTATTTGAGGCTATAAGTAAAAGATCGTCAATCACTTACCAGAAAGTTGACGATATGGTTATGCAACAGGAAATGTCGCACAACCCAAAATGGCCGATTGCTCTTGTTACAGACTCAACCTGCGATTTACCCCAGGAAACACTCGAAAAATACCAGATTACCATGGTACCATTAACCTTACAGGTTGGTGCATCCATGTATCTCGACCGGACAACCATATCGAACGAGCAATTCTACCACCTTCTCGAATCTTCCCCTGATTATCCTTCCACTTCCCAACCTTCGTATAAAGATTTCATAAACAAATATTCATACCTGAGTTCACATTACCATTCGACCATTGGCATTCACCTGAGTAAGCATTTTAGCGGTACTTTTTCGAACAGTGTGCGCGCAGCAAAAGCAGTAAGTGAACAAAGCGGAAAGGAAATCAATGTTTTAAGTTCGAAACGGGTTTCGAGTGCTTTAGGGCTGGTAGTTCTGCGTGCTGCTGAAGCCATTGATCAGGGGAAAACTCATGATGAAATTGTCAACGGTATCGAGGAATGGAGCGACAAAAGCCATTTACTCGTAAGTGCACGCACCGTTAAATACCTTGTAAAAGGTGGACGTTTAAGCCATTCGAAAGGTGTAATTGGTAAACTATTAGGTCTAAGACCCGTAATTTCAGCGGATAACGATGGCAAATTGTTTTCGTTTGGAAAAGCCTATTCCGAAAAAGGAAGCATGAAACTTCTGATTGATGAGGCAACAAGATTGGCAGGAAAAGGCAAGATTTGGGGGTATGCAATTACTCATGCCCGAAATATTGAAACAGCCATGTGGTATTCGGACCAAATGGAAGTGCTGACAGGGAAAAAACCGCTCTTTGTTAACGATTGCAGTCCCGTATTAGGCGTTCATGGCGGACCGGGAACTGTTGTTTTATCAATAATGGAAGAATAATTACTCTTTCTTCTGACTAAGTAACGTTTCATAGATTAATTTACTTCCGGTCATACAATTGTTGCAACTGCTGCAATTGTATTGTTCATCTTGGATTTATTTATTATTTTTGCCCTGTATTATTAACTTATATTTGCGTTAAATTAACCTCGCATTAAAAGATGCAAATTCATTAAATTTGGAACAATTTATTGACAACTTTGTATACCGCTAATTCGTAGAAATTTGTTTAAACCCTAAAATCACAATCCATAATATGAATAAAGCCCTCACAATCACTTTTTACCTGACAGTACTGGTAATTTCAGCCTTTGGACAACTGCAGTTGTCGTACGAAGATAATGCCTATCTGAATTCTGACTTCCAGCCTTTTATCCTCACACAAAATGTGGATGAAGGCCTTGCAGGTCCAAACCAGGTTTGGGATTTCAGCCAACTTGTCAAAACCGGTGAAATCAAGAGTTATATGTCTGAAGCACGGCAATCGCCGGCAAACATCTGGTATCCGAAGGCTAACATTGTTCTCAGAGAGAATACCGCTGATTTTTTCTTTAAGGTGAGTAGTTCAGGAATAGAAGAATACGGGGTTAAAGATGGAAATTTTGCTATAACTTACGACAAACCAATTGTAAAATTCCCTTTCCCGTTTGTTTATGGTTCATCCATTTCGGGTACTTATTCCGGGCAAGTAGTTGATAAACCCGAAGAAAAAATAGCAGGAGCTTATTCCACGCAAGCTGACGGTTATGGAACTTTGATACTTCCGGGAAATGTTGTTATAAAAGATGTATTACGTATTCGTTTTGTCCGCAGTAACGACAAAGCCAATGGTGAAACAGTAATCTTTCGCTGGTATGCGCGGAATTCGGATCCTATTGTGAGGTATCCCCTGCTTTCGATAACTAAATTTGAAAGCTCCGAAAAATCATATGTTTACAGAGTGGCTTACTATGCCAATTGCGATCAATTGATTAACAGCACCAAAATCGTAACTATTGACCCTGCCAGGGAATTTACTTCTCCAAAATCAGAAAACTACAATCTGACGATTTATCCAAATCCATTTATTGAGAATGCTAAAATTGAATACAACCTTCCTAAGGATGCCATAGTTAAAGTGCTGGCTACTGATAATCTGGGCCGGAATCTGGAAACATTGTCTGATTCAAGGCAAAATGCGGGGAAACATACTCTTACCTATTCTGGCAAAGGGACTTTTGTCAGCTTTATTACTTTTTTTGTTGATGGAGAAATGGTTTGTTCAAGAAAGATAATTCATTTGAATAAATAACATTTATATCTACTAATTCATTTTTTCGTTTCCTGCTCTTTTTTGTACTTTCGCCCCCAAGTAGTCAACTAAGGGATAGATAGGTCTATTGGCTACAACACATTGTAATCCTGTTATTTATGATAACTCAGCAACTGATTCATCCGTCAAGCATTGTAATTGTTGGCGGATCGAACGACACAAGCAAACCTGGCGGAAAAGTACTGAAAAACCTGATCGACAACCATTTTGATGGAAGCCTCTTCGTGGTGAATCCAAAAGAAAATGAAATCCAGGGGCTTAAATGCTATAAAAGTGTTGATGAGTTGCCGCCCTGCGACCTGGCGATACTGGCCATTGCTGCAAAATATTGTCCCGAAACCGTTGAAAAACTGGCTCGCGATAAGCAAACCCGGGCATTCATAATTCTGTCGGCCGGCTTCCACGAGGAAAGTGCCGAAGGTGGCAGGCTGGAAGAAATGATAGTTGCAACTGTAAATCAATATGATGCATGCCTTATCGGGCCCAATTGTATTGGTATGATGAATCCTCATCATACATCAGTTTTTACAACTCCTATTCCCAAGCTTGATCCGAAAGGCGTCGATTTTATCTCTGGTTCAGGTGCAACAGCCGTATTTATCATGGAGGCTTCCATTCCGAAAGGACTAACATTTTCGAGTGTTTATTCGGTGGGGAATAGTGCCCAGATTGGTGTTGAAGATGTACTGAAATACCTGGATGAAACCTATGATCCATCTACCAGTTCGCCTGTTAAACTTCTTTATGTTGAAAGCATCAACAAACCGGAGGTATTGCTGAAGCACGCTTCCTCGCTCATCCGAAAAGGCTGCCGGATCGCAGCAATAAAAGCAGGTAGTTCCTCCGCCGGAAGCCGTGCAGCTTCGTCGCACAC
>CAIXAQ010000884.1 GCA_903917425.1 uncultured Bacteroidales bacterium | reverse complement strand
TTGATGCGATGAAATTTCACGCCTTCTTTTTCCCATACAGGCTGCATATCTGCGAAAGCAACCATAACGCCAATACTTCCAATTTCGGTGGTAGAATTTTGAGCGATAACACACCGCGCAGAAGTTCCAATCCATAAAGCTCCTGATGCCATGATACCGTCCACAAAAGCGACGGTTGGTTTTTTGCAGGATTTGATAGTTTCAGAAAAAGCTTTTGTACCATCGACGGTTCCACCTGGTGAATCGATGTAAAGAATGATTCCGATAACATTGGGATCCCGGTCGGCTTCCAGTACCCTTTCGGATAATGTTCTCATGCCAGCCTGAAAATATTCGCAGTCGGATTCGTCCTCTTTCATCAGAGTACCGCGGACCGGAATAACGGCAATGGTATCCGGGTTAACAGTATTGAGGTTTGAAGTTTCAAATTCTTCGCAGTCATCGGAAACATAAAAAGGAAGGGAAATGGCAGCTTCAGCTGGTTTGTCAGCAGGTTGAAATTCCATACCGTTCAGCAGTCCGGCAACGATACCACCATGAGCAATGGCGAAGCGCTCGTCAATAGCCCAGGTTGAGCGTAACAGTGCAGAAAGGATGCGGAACTTCATTCGTATAAATTTTCAGCAATATTACTTGCTGAAGAACTTGCACGAAAGGACATAAAATCAGGAAACACGCACTAAAAGCTCTGTTTATAGTGGAATCAGAGGCATTTGGATGAATGTAAAGGATGTGGAAAGCTGTCCGGTAATTGTCAATTCTGACCCATTGCGGTCGGAAGGATTGGCAGCGGAATCAAAATTGAAGTTAAAATTGAGGCTTTCGTTAGTATTTCCGATTAAAAAACATGTACTATCGCTGTTTTTAATGACAACTAACACATTGTTATAAAAATTGAGTTTTGACAATTCTGTGATTGAATCGGGGTTTAAACCGGCAAGGAAGGCGGTAATGGTGTGGTCGTATAGGAATCCGGCTCTTGTTTGTATTGTTTTGCAGGTATGCCGTATTGATTCGGGCGCACATTCAATTTCAATAGTAGGATCTTCACCGGAGTAAAAGATCGTTTCTCCAAGTATGGAATGAACGAGCAAAGCCGGGAAGACGAAAAGAGCGGTATTTCCGCCAAGGATAATTTGTTTTTGAATGGTTTTCATAGAGTTATTAGCATTACAGTGAAGTTGTCGGTTTTTCCGACAACTTCACCAAGAATAAATTATTTATTGAGATTTCCGTACTGTTGAATTGCTGCGGGTTGAAGTGTTCCAAGGTCAGATAAATTGGAAAGAATTAATTTTTCTAATTTGAAGGTCAAGTCTTTTGTAAAAGATATTTTTTGATTTGTGACTGCAAAGCGGTCGTATATTTTTTTAACACTTTCATAAGGCCAAATATCCTCGTTGAAGCCGAAATTCTTCTGGAAGCTAAGAATAGCATCTTTTCCATTCATGTATGTCATATAAAAACTGATCATGTTACACAACAGGAATTTAGCCTGGTGTTCGAGAACCTTGCCGAAAGAAATAATGTCGCTAGGGGAGAGTTCCCATCCGTACCTGTAAAAATCATCCTGTGATAAGGTAATTTTGATGG
>CAIXAQ010000883.1 GCA_903917425.1 uncultured Bacteroidales bacterium | reverse complement strand
CTAAAATTAATATTACAAAAGAAATCTTGAATAAACGCCAATGTAATTAGAGGCTCCCCAACTTTTGAATCTGGTCCAATTAAATCGATTATCCCTGATATTTGAAAAGCTACATTTGCTCATCCACGAAATAAATCGCTTGTTTTTCAGTATAGTTCTGCCTTTCTTACTTGCATTTACCCCACAAAAAGCCAAGAGTTTATTTGGGCTTACATTTATCAATATGGTTCTACTGTTAGTTTAGTGGTTAGAATTTTATGGTCTGAAGTCAGAAGACCGGAGTCAGAAGTTACTTTGAGAAATATTTTTGACCAATCGGTCTCCTTGCTTCGGTCTTCTGACAAGAAAAAGACCATTTCCATTGAATTCGTAGCAGAACCAAATAGTTAACTCAAAAAACCGAAGGATTCGCCGATTCTTTTCTGTAATTAGCCGATTTTAAACGGTTATCAGCACTTCTTCGCGTAACATTTTTTAAGCCAAATCGTCATATGTGCGAAATCCAGATAATTGAGCAGGTAACCAAAAAACACAAAAAACATAAAATCAAGAGCCATGAAAACATCAGTTTTAATACCAACATTCGCCGCACTTTGCCTTCTGCTAACTTTTGCAGAAAAACCCAGGCACAAGAGTACCGAAAATTCCAATGTATCATTGGTCAGTAATTTCTATTACAGTACTGCTGATCTTGTTTATGCAGAACCTGTGCTGAATTCATCAGTCAAAAAGTTGCCAAACGGTTATTCGAAACGGGCAGAAAATACTCAAGAATACTTTGAGTATCTGAAATTTGACGTTGCTGACTATAAAGATAATACCGAAATGCTCACTGAAGAAACTGCCGAAAATTCATTTGAATATCTGAAATTTGATGTAAGCAGGTATACTCGAAGTACTGAGCCAATATCCATCGATGAGAGCGGGATGCCGGAAATTGAATTCGCAAACCTGAAATTCGATGTAAGTGAATACAATGGCAACGCCGCACTGATCCCCTATGACAAAATCGAATTACCCGAAGATGAATTTGAATACCTGAAATTTGATGTTAACAATTTCATCGGAAATGATGAAACAAATGCGGCCGAAACCATGGGATTACCAGTTGATGAATTCAGTTACCTGAAGTTCGATGTCAATAAATATTCATCACAAATCAACCCAGGTACCGGCAACACCGGCGAATTAACAGAAAATGAATAAGATATGCACCACCAGGTATCCAGTAGATTAACTGCCACATGCTCAAAGAGGCTGCCTTTCGATGGCAGCCTCAACTTTTCATTAATCAAACGACACGATTATACTATGTAAATAGCACCAATCATCCTGATGGTGCCAGGGCAGTATCAATATAGCAGCATTATCTTAAAAAAACCAGTAGTGTTTTCCAGGGAATAATTACCGATGAGGTGGAACGAACAATATATTTTATAAAAAAACAAAAATTTAATTAGCTGTTTTTCAGCAATATGAAGATATTCATTTGAAAATAAATACATCAATTTTGTTTTTTTTTAAAATTGAATTATTTTTGCGGCAGTTTTTCATCAACTACAAGATTTAATATTTTTTTAGCTAAGGTAGAAGATTTGGCGGGATGGATTGAGTCGGTTTCTGATTTAACAGACATCTTTTCCAGTATGCTATTTAGTTATCATCGAAAATGAATAGGCGATCAGGTGATCGCCTTTTTATTTTTAGTAAGCAAGTACTTGGAAGGCTCTGGATGACCATAATATTTAGCTCACACCTGCGGTTGGCATAGTAACAATCAACAGTATGGTGACAGAGCGGTATTAATGAGGTGCATTTCTACTCTTCTACAGTTTCAGGCCTATACCGATTCGCCCGCTCAAAATCTTCGGGAACATATTGATATTCAATACCGATGTTGTTCGTTCGGATAATTCCAGTAACGGGACATCCAGCTTGTTTATCATATAATTAAAATCGAAAACGCAAACAGGTATGTTAATATCGAGAAATACCCTTTGCGACATATTGTAGGTTAACCGTGGCGTTGCAAACAGGCTAAGCCCTATAAATTGCTGAGATAACGGGCTTTGCCATGAATATTTAACCTCAT
>CAIXAQ010000882.1 GCA_903917425.1 uncultured Bacteroidales bacterium | reverse complement strand
GTGTTATTGGAACGGATGAAACAGGCATGAAGGTTAATGGGAAAAAGCATTGGTTCTGGACATGGCAAAACAATCGCGCTACATTTATTGCTGCCTCTACCAATAGGGGAACTGCAACAATTGATCAACATGTTGCCGATATATCGAATGATGCTACCCTCGTACATGACTGTTGGAAAGCACATTTTAAAACCCTGGTGGGCAGACACCAATTGTGCACGGCTCATCTGCAACGTGAAACCATTTACCTTGAGAAACTTTACAAAATAACCTGGCCGGGCAGGTTTCGTAACATGCTGACTCTGTCCCAAAAACTTAAAAAGGAATTTTCCCCTGCCGATTATTATAGTCCCAACCAAGCCAGAGACAACCTTGAAAAGGAACTGGATATTTTGTTGGCGGAACCATTGGATCCGAAACATAATGAATTGGCCACTTTTCAAAAGCGAATAATCAAGTACCGTGACCATATTTTTACATTCCTTTACCATCCAGATGTCCCTCCTGATAATAATGGTTCAGAAAGGGCAATCCGAAATGCGAAAGTGAAACAGAAAATTTCCGGACAGTTTAAAATATTATATGCTGCTGAAAATTTTGCCATACTGAGATCCATTATTGATACCGCCATTAAAAATGGACAGAATGTGTTGTTTGCGCTGAACTCTATTGCCAATTATAAATGAAACTGATTAGTTACCTTTTGGGTAATGCTTTAAAATTCACTTTTTCAGGTGAAGTGGAGCTAAAATTGACTTTCACTAAACTGGATGATATCCATGGCGAACTTCATTTTTCAATTCGGGATACAGGCATCGGGGTCAATGTGGAGCAGCAAAAACAACTTTTCAAAGTGTTTTCACAGGCCGACAATTCAACAACGCGCAAATCAGGAGGAATTGGTCTCAGCCTTACCGTTTCTAATTTACTGGCCAGGCTTATGGGGAGTGAAATTAAACTTAGCAGCGAGCCTGGCAAAGGCTCCGTTTTCTCTTTTACGATTCCGGCTAATTATTCCAGTGAAAGGGATAAGATCGGGAATAAACCGATATCTGTAAAACGGGCTTTGATGATTGATGACAATACAAGCCGGCGCCTGGCTGTCAGTCGTTTGTTTAATGAATGGGGCATTGAGATTATCGTTACTCATGACTGGCTCTCGGCTATTAGTCTGCTCGAAATCTCAAATCCGTTTGATGCGATCCTCGTCGAACGCGAATTGTCCGATTTTAGCGGTGAGGATGCCATCAGGATGATCAGGAAAAACTTAAGTTTTGCAATTAAAGAACTGCCTTTTATCCTGCTTTGCAGCCCGGCTGATAAACTGAAAATCCGGGAATCGCACAACGATTTTGTGCTGAACGCCGATCTCTGTGAACGGGAAAATCCAAAGGAGCTATTTCAGTGCCTCAACAGCCTGAACATGGAGCCAGCCTTGCCAGGTAAGCACGAAGGTTCTCCCGGCGACGAAAATCTTATTTTAAGTACCGGACCAGTTCCGGTTATCCTGGTGGCTGAAGATGTTTACATGAACATGCTATTGATTACCAGTATATTGAAAAACAGGATTCCCGGACTCACCATTTTAAAGGCTGTTAACGGGCGGGAAGCCTTCGCATCAGCAATCCTCAATAAACCGGATATGATTTTCATGGATATTCAGATGCCTGAAATGTCGGGGATAGAGGCAACGCATGAGATCCGGAATTATGAAAAACTGAATGGAGGTCATATCCCGATAATTGCATTAACTGCCGGGTTTGAAAAGGAAAAATGTATTGATGCCGGCATGGATGATTTTATCGCCAAACCATTTAACCAGGATAAACTGGACGACCTTCTTTCGAAATACCTGAAAGGTTATTTGCCTTCTAAACCGCAATTTTAAGCCCCTGGCTTATCTATAAAAGAGATTGGGAGATTTGAGCCTTATCCGGACAGCACATGAAGCTGTGTTTTGCTACGCACATGCCCACGACTTTTACCTTCAGCTACAGCTGTTGTAAAATTTC
>CAIXAQ010000881.1 GCA_903917425.1 uncultured Bacteroidales bacterium | reverse complement strand
GGTATAATTCCAGCTGCCGTTTGTTCTTCATCAGAACCAGCGCAGAGCAATTTAAACGCTCCAAATTCTGAATTGATGAAAAAAAATAAATATAGTGAATGCTATGTAGATCAGGCCTATAAAGCCAAAAAGAAAAAGGTTTGGACTAATTTCGGTATTGGTTCTGGCGTTTGGCTATTATTAATATTAGTTTTAGGTGCAGGCTAATCTTCACAACTTAAAATTAGGCTTTGAAAAGTTGCAATGTTTATTTGCAACTTTCAAGGCCTTTTATCTTTTTTCATCCTTGATAGTGAAATGATTTCAAAAAAAACTGTTTGCTCGCTTTTGTAACGCTTGTTGGTATTAACCCCGTTCGTGCTCATTTCATTTTCTGATGCATTCGGTTTTGTTGTCTAATTTGTTAATTACCCTCTTGGTATTTCTGCGTACTAATATTGCGTAACATGTATCCGCTTCATAATTTTTTTTCAAAATGTTAATCTTGCTTGAAATAAAAAATTTATTCCTTCCAAAACCTTTTTATTCCTTTTAAACACTGTTTATTTCCGTATGAGTATTACTAAATTACTCCTCGGTTTACCCTAAATTAATTTGATAGTTTCTTAACATTTCTAACCATTGATAATACATACCAATCTAACTAAAAATTATGAAAAAATCATTATTTATTGCTGCTTTAGCCATTATGACTGTTTTGTCATCATGCAAAAAAGATGAAGAAGTTGATCAACGAAATGCATTTATTGGCACCTGGGCTGGTTCTCAAACTACTTTGATTCCAAGTCTTGACATGACTGACGTAACCGATTATAATCAGTCCATTACTCTCAGTTCCGAAGATGTCAAAAAGATTCTTATTACTTCAGGTGGTGAAATCCAGAAAGCATCTGTTAGCGGAAGCACTTATACTTATGACAAATACAGTTACACAACTGATGATGGTGCTGGTAACACTATGAGTATTGAAATGCTAGGTTCGGGTACAATTTCAGGAAATAAAATTATTGAAACCGGCACTCTCAAACTTTATTATTTGGGCGCCACATATCCTGGCACATGGTCTGGTTCTTTAACCAAACAGTAAGAAATAGAATTTAGAATTTTGATTCTTTATGGCTGTCTCAAAAAGGCAGCCATTTTTTTATTCTTTTTATGCATAGGTTTGTCATCCATTCCGGTATAATTTTAAATCTGCTTTCCTAATGTCATCATTTAAAATCCTCAAACTCTGATCTTATTATATTTATACTTTGGATAATTGCCCCAGGCTACCGCGCGAATCCTTTCGCGTGGTAAAATGATAATATTTAATTTTTACTCAGACCTTCCTTCCATCATATTTCCAGTAACTCCAGGTAAAAATTCCACTAATAGTCAATTTATCACATTTATATTTTGGGTAATTGCCCTCCTGGTATTCTTTCTCGCCATTATAGCGTACCTGGCATCCGCTTCATAAGTTTTTCCCGTTTTATAGGTATTTCTTATTGCCTATTGAAAAAACGTTATTCCCGCTATAGCCCTGTTCCATCTACCCATAACAAATTAACCAATAACTAATAAAGAATAACCATTTTCCATTTTCCATTTTCCATTTTCCCCTTCTCCCCCCTCCCAGCCAGTGCCGGATGGCTCCGTGTGCTTCGTCACACTGAGCGGAGCTGAAGTGCTGTCACGGTATTTGCCGAAAAAAGTATATACAGTTTTGCTTTAAACATTTTTAGTATAGTTTCATCAGGAATGCAATAAAATTTTATACTCTTGTGTAACCAACTTAACATAATGCCTCTATTTTGGTTTAATTGGTGAAATTTAATTTATTATAGTACTTTCAACATCATAACAGTCTAATCACTTACCTATGATTACCGAAAACGATAAATTATCTGATGTAATTGGCAGGAATATAGATTTGCTGCCTATTATACACAGGCTTGGATTAAGCACTAACATTGGAGAAAGAAACATCCGGGAAGTTTGCAACGATCATGTAAAAGATGTCAATTTCATTCTGGTTATTTTAAATACTTATTCCTCGGATAATTACTTTCCAAAACCCGATGATCTGGATCTGAAGCCACTGATAGATTTTCTTACGCAAACACATACCTATCATAAGCAGGTGACAATTCCTAGATTGAATGGATTTATTCAACAGTTGAAGCAAAACATGCCCAACGAAAAACTATTGCTTGTTATTGAAAAATACCTGAATCAGTACATAAAAAAACTCATTCAACATATTGACTTTGAAGAGAAGGATATTTTCCCATTAGTAAATAGAAAGTTAATGGTGGATGAAAAATCCGTAAACATTAAAAAGCTTTTCAGGCAACATACAAACGTTGAAAATGAAATAAGCGATCTTAAAACTATAATAATCAGGCATATTCCTCAAAATGCTAATATGGATCTGATTCACGATTTGTTGCATACTTTATCCCACTTTGAGAAAGAGCAGCTTGATCACGCCCGTTTTGAGGATAAAATTTTAATTCCAAAACTTTTAAAACTACTTTCAATTTAATTCTTCCCTGATGCAAGTAGGTAATTCAGTAATCATCCATAAATCTCCAATAATTCAGCAGGGGCTTAAAAACATCTTGTTATCAAGGAATATTGGTATAAGTGATGTGATGGCTTCCCTTCCTGAATATGATATACTTAGGGAATGGAATGATCTCCTGCTATTGGTTGATATTCAATTGGCAAATGAAATAAAGAACAATATAAAAGTTTTGAAAAAAAATGGCAATACCATAATTGGAATCGAAACTCACGATGCTGATAAAGATCTGGATAAGTATTTTGATGAAATAATAAATATAAATGATCAAACAGACATTATTGCAATCAAAATAAATGATTACATTGTAAGAGTAGCCGATACAAAATCCAATAATCAATTATCAGCCAGGGAAATCGAATTACTTACTATGGTTGCACAAGGCCTCAGTAATAAACAGATTGCAGATCAATTATTCATTAGTATTCACACTGTTATAACCCATAGGAAAAACATTACTTCTAAATTAGGGATTAAGAGTATATCAGGTTTAACACTCTACGCTGCATTAAATAAAATGGTAGTACTGCATTAGCAATATACCTACATATTGGGATTGAACCTTATTATTTCTCAGGCTTACTTTGCATTCTAATTTTAAATCATAAAATCATGAATGCAATAAAATCAATGAAAAGAAGCGTACTTATCATTTTGTCATTTTTTGGAGTGATAACTATTCAAGCCCAGGATAGACTATTTACCTACACATACCAAAGTTCAGTATTAAATAAAGGTCAACGAGAGCTTGAATCGTGGAACACCTTGCGCACCGGTCGTGAAGACTATTATGCCAGGTACGATAATCGCACTGAATATGAGATTGGCCTGGGCAATAATCTCCAAACAGCCTTTTATCTCAATCTGACATCCGAAACCAAAACCATTTCTGAAAATTCCGGAAAAGCTCTGGATACAGAAAATGAAATAGGTTTCTCAAATGAGTGGAAACTAAAGCTTCTTGATCCTGTGGCAAACTCTTTTGGCGCAGCCCTTTACGGCGAAGTTGGCATTTTCAGCAATGAAGTTGAACTTGAAGGCAAAGTTATTCTCGACAAGAAGATCGGCAACCTTACTATTGCTGCTAACGGAGTTTACGAGCAGGAATTCGCCCCAGGCTATATAAACAATGAACTTAAATGGCAAAATGAGAAAAAGCTTGAAGCATATCTTGCTTTTGCATATTCGCTGAGCCCAAAATTTAACCTGACCCTGGAAAATGCTTACAAGAATGTGTTTGCAGAAAGTGAACTTACCAACAGTGCGTTGTTCTCTGGATTAGGTTTTTCGTATGTACAGGACAAGTTCTGGGTGAATTTTACTGCCATGCCTCAGCTTACATCCTTCAAAGGAGAATCAACAAACAACCTTAATTTAAACGAATATGAAAAAATCCAGATCAGGTTGCTCTTCTCCTTCATGCTCTAGGAAAACAGCCACTCTCCTACTTGTTACACTTATTGTTTTAATGGTTTCGTGTTCATCGGCCTTGTATATGCCAACTGTCGGTCAGCAGACGGAATCAGCAAGTCTTGAGCAAATGCTTGAAGGAAGGAAACTTTATGTTAAAAAATGCGGAAGCTGTCACGCGTTAATTCTGCCGGAAAAACACACAAAACCTGAGTGGGAACGCTATTTAAATGAAATGCAGCAGAAAGCATCGATTGATAATACGGAAAAAGAACAAATTCTCAAATACCTTACCAGGGGCAATTAATATCTACCAGTTGGTGCCCAGACTATAGGGTCGGTCTGAAACCGAAAAATCTCCGATTCATCAGAACCGGAGATTTTGCTGCGGGAAATATCCCCTTTATAATTTTATGAAAGTGTTCGGGTTTTAACCGGAACAATGCCCCGGTTAACCGGCAAAGCGGAATTTATGCTGAGGGAATTAGTTGCCTAATTTGTCGAGCGAAATATTTACATCAACCTGAATGGCTTCCGAAATATTTTTGATCACAGCTTTTGGTATGGTGATATTGTATTCTTTAGGTGCCACCTCAAAGGTAGCTTTTCCAATAACCTTGCCACCTTTTACTTCGAGCGTGCCGTTAATTCTTACCTTATTTGTCACTCCATGCAATGACAAATCACCTTCTGCCACAACCTTATACATGCCATCTTTACCCAGGTTCACATCTTTGATATTAGCAATCTTTCCAACAAATGTTGAGTTTGGAAATTTTTCCGACTCCATATAATTCTCATTAAAATGTTCCTGCATCAGGGCTTTTTTGAATTCGAAACCGGCTATCAGAACTTTGAACACAAAACTGCCTGTTGAAAAGTCCAAAGCACTGTTAACCTGGCGATTATAAGCTTCTATTTTCTCCATCGGTGTTTCGGACGAGAATTTTATAGTCCCGCTTTTGGTCATATATTTCTGAGCATAGGTGAGTGTGGAAGTAAAAAGGATGGTTGCCAGTAAAAGTGTGAGCTTGTTCATGGTATTTCAGTTTAACAGGAATATAAGGAGTGATAATTATTTGCCAAATCGGAGGATCTCATTTGATGCAAGGTTATCGTCGCGCAGCCAAATTTCTGTTGCTGTAATCTTGTCAATCAACCATTTATGACTAAGGTGATCCATTAATTTGCTACCCGTAATACTGATTGTCAGTTTATTCAGTTTGTCATCAGCGGAAGGATTGTCATCTGATTTGGCACTTCCTGTTCCCATAGTCCACGCACCACTAAAGGTAGTATCCGGAGCAACAGCAACCAATACGCCATCGGAATTAAATTTGAATTTATAACCTGAGTAATCCGAAGTTTCGTCAATGCCGCTATCGGTATACTGAGTAATAGTCCAATCGCTTTGAGCAACAATGGTTTTTTGTAAGGCCAAATCAGCAACAGGATCGGAAGTTGTGTCGCTTTTGGAACAGGAGGCGAATAATATCGCAAGCACTGGAAGTAGGAATAATGTTTTCATAATTTATTTTTTTTAGGAGTTAATTTGTTTGATGAAGCAAAGTAACGCCCGAAATAAAAAGCATGAAAACGAAGATGGATGAACTGGAATTTATACCGACTGAACCAGTACAATACGGAGTTAATTGGAAATAGTGATATTGGAATAAATTGATTGAGTCACGTAATCTGAACTTGGTTGCAAGCGATCAGAATAACAAATCCAACAAATAAACCTTTTGATGTAGTTCTGATTTGCGCATTAAACTTTGTGCTTTCTTTGTGTTTTAGTGCCTTCGTGGCTCAATAAAAAACAGGCACTAGTTCTCAAAGCTTTGAAGAATCACTAATTCAGATTGCAACGTTTTTCTATACCTGAGCCAGAATGCTATTATTTTCGTATTTCGCAACAGTGCTGTTACTTACCCGCCAGCCACTCCTTAAACTCTCCTGAACGCTCGGTACTCGAAATAGCTTCGAGGCTGCACGCTGGATTAAGGGTAATTTTTATTCTCGATTTACTGTAGGATATCATTTTATCAATAGCGTGATAACTTATTACAAATTTCCTGTTAATCCTGAAAAACAACTCCGGATCCAAACGCATTTCCAGGTGATCAAGGGTAAAATCGACCGGATAGGCTTTGCCTTCTTTCAAAGCCATAAACACAATTTTCTCGTCCGAATAAAAATATGCAATATCCTTAATTTCTATTGATTTGATTACTTCGCCATAACGAACAATAAGTCTTTTCATATAATCAGGCTTCCTTAAACCGAGTGCCTGGGCGAGTTTGTCGATATCCAGCCTGGCAATATCAATCTTGGTTTCACCTTCTTTATTCTGTAACTTGTTGTATTTGCTCAGACTTTCAGCCAGGTTGTCCTTAATGATGGGTTTCAATAAATAGTCGATGCTGTTTACCTTAAACGCCTGGATTGCATATTGATCATAAGCAGTAGTAAAAATGACAGGGCAATTCACTTCTATTTCTTCAAAAATGGCAAAACTCAGCCCATCCGACAGGTTAACATCCATGAACATGAGGTCTGGCTCGCCATGCAATTTAAGCCAGTTCACGGTTTGTGAAATACTTTCATGTATAGCTAGTATTTCAATAGATGGATTTATCTCCATGAGCAGTTTCTGAAGGCGACGGGCTGTTGCCGATTCATCTTCAATGATCAATACTTTCATTTTTCGGAATAGATTAAAGGTAATTTTACCGTAAACTGACCACCGGATGAAGATAGCTGAATATCATTGAATCCCAGCAAAGCATAGCGGGCCCTGATATTGGTAATCCCAATGCCTGTCGAAGGTTCTTTGTCTTTTTTACGTTGAAGATTGTTGGTGATAGTGACGTGGTTTTCATCCGCAGATATGCTGACTTTCAGCGGTTTTTCTGCAGAAATCACATTGTGTTTTATTGTATTTTCAATCAGCATCTGCAACACCATAGGTGGAATATGTGAAAAAAGCGTTTTCCCGCTGACCGAAACCTCCATCTGAAGGTTTTCGCCATAGCGTTTCTTTTGCAGGTAATAGTAGGTTTCCATAAGTTTGAGTTCCTCGCCGAGCGGAATGAGATCATTTTCACGGTATTCGAGAATATTGCGAAAAAACAGCGAAAGCTTTTCTACATAATCAATAGCAACTTCCTTGTCTTCGTCGATAATTGAAATTAAGGTGCTGAAGCTGTTGAACAGAAAATGCGGATTTACCTGGCTTCTAAGGGTTTGAAATTGAAATAATATTTTTTCCCGTTCTATGGCATCACGCTGTTTTAACGACTTTTCGCGCAAATATATTACCAGGTAAATAAGCAGGATGATAATGATTATAGCTGCCAGAACGAACCAGGTGGATTTCCAGAATGGCTTTTCAATCCTGAATTTGTAGGTTTTAATATCATTCAGAGTAAAATTGCCTTTAATAGAGGCTCTTACTTCAAATGTATATTCGCCCGGTGGCAGATTTGAATACGTTACAAGTGTATTACGCGTATCTATCCAGTCGAGATCGTACCCGATCAGCCGGATCTGATACCTTACAAGTTCCGGCTCAATAAACCAGAAGGCATTAAAATGAAATGAGATATGATTCTGGTTATACGAAAACTCATGCGTTCCAATGTAATTCTCTTTACCTAAAAAAACAGATATTTTGTTTAATTGCAGTGAGGGCTGACGCGTTAAAATATCGTCGGGAATCTGTAGCCTGACCAAACCGTTCTGTGTACCCAGCCATGCAGCATCACTGCCATCAAGTGCACAAACATTGAGGTCAGGGTTTATTTCCGACATTCCAACACCTTTACTGAAATAAAGAAAAGCGTTGGTTCGTGTATCCAGAATATCGACTCCGTTGTTATGCACAACAAGTAAATGATGGTTTTTATCCGCCAGCAAACCGGTAATATGCAAATCACTCAGCCCATTTTCACCCGAATAATTCTTCAATAATTTCCCGTCGTAGCGGTATATCCCGGCATTAGCAGTACTGAACCAAATGTGGCCGTCACTATCCTCGGTTATCGAATACACTACGTTACTTTTCAGACCTTGTGCCTTGTCGAAATTGGTAAATTTTCCGTTTTCAAGCATGGTGATCCCGTTACCATCGGTACCAAACCATATCCTGTTGCGGGAATCGATAAAAACTGAATAAATGTAATTATTGCCAGGGAAATGCTGCTCTCCATAATTGACAAATGTACAGGCAGAGTTTCCGGCAAAAGGATCACCGGCTACAGTGCAGGAAAATGCTCCACCAAGTGTTGCCAGCCATATCTGATTCCCTTTTCCGGTAATAGAAAGTATATTCCCGTTTGAGAGCCCGTTAGTTTCACTGAAGAGCTTTATTCGTTTTGATTTGGGATCGATGCAAAACAATCCGCTGCCAAAAGTGCCGGCCCATATATATCCTTTATCATCTTCATAAAGACTTATAACATGAGTATGCTTGTCCAGGGGTAATCTTATCTCATTTGTATTAGTGCACTGCTTGTCAGTTACAAATAATCCTTCGTCGTTACTAAACCAGGTATTACTTTCACGGCTTATGAGTAAGCTATGAATATTCTTTCCGGTTGTACGGCCAAAATCGGTGAATTGTATGAGGTCCTGTCCCAATGACAGAAGCAGCTGGCTGCCGGAAGCAATCCAGTAATTTCCCTGGTTGTCGGCATACATATGATTTATGCGTGAAATATTCAGGCCGTCGTAACTGGTATAATTGCCTTTCTGGCTGCCGGATGAAGGTTCGATACTAATAATGCCATTTCGCTCCGACGAAATCCATAACCAGTCCTTCCCGGCAACAATATCATTTACAGGCCCATACTGCCATTTTTCGGAAGCTGTCGGAATTGTTATGCTTAAAGTTTTTATATCCACTTTACAGATGCCGGCATCCTGCATTCCTGCCCAAATGTTAGCTCCTACCATCCTGAGGCTAAGAACTATATTATCCGGCAATCCTTCGGTGGTTGTAATTTTACGAATGTCTTTTTTACCATTTTCGATGCTGCATATCGAAATGCCGCCATCCGTGGCTGTCCAGATTTTTCCATTATCATCGGGTATTACAGTATAGCAGTAATTATCTGTTAACCCGTCATCTGTATTAACATTATAAATATGTTTTCCATTATAATAATAAACGCCTTCTCCATAGGTTGAAAACCACAAATTCCCTGATTTGTCCGAAGCGAACCCGGTAATTGCAACCTTCGGATTGCCTTCTTCAGGACTAAAAAGCTGCAAGCTGTCGCCCATAAGCTGGTAAATGCTGCCAGTACGTGTTCCAACCCATAAAACCAGGTCAGAACTCATGTAAATAGCCGAAATCTGCAGGGGTGCCTGCTTTTCATTGCAGTGAAAATAAACAAAATCATTCCCGTCGAACCGGTAAAGGCCTTTGTCGGTGCCTATCCACATAAAACTGTTATCGCTCTGATACAAACCGGTGATGGAGGTTTGTTGTATCTCGTCGGGCATTACGATACTTTTAAAGTATACTTTCTGGCCTGAAACACTGGCGATAAGTATAAAAAAAGCTAACCCAAAAAGTGGAACTATTATCTTGATACCACCTATTCTAAAGATTTTCATTCCTGAAGAAAACTAATAAGTTAATTTTATTCCAAGTATTGGTTTTTGCTAACCGGCATTTATTTTGCACCCGGTTCATCTGTATTTTTCATTACTCAATCTTAATTGCTTGAGGAATACCTGCGATGAAAGCGGGCAGTAGTTACTTTTTCTTGTCAAATTCCACTTCTACCGAAACTTTAATTTCTTTAGCGATCTTCTGAAAAACCACTTTTGGAATAGTAATATTGTGATCCTGAAGTATAACAGTAAAATCTGTTTGCGCATAAATCACACCATCCGAAACCCGCAATTGCACTTTGATAATCCGTTCCTGTTCAACACCATGTATGTTCAGTTTTCCCTTGGAACGAACCGAATAATTTCCATTGTTTAGTAAATCAATCTGTTCGATGATTTTGCCTTCAAATGTGGAAACTGGATATGCTTTTGCTTCAATATAGTTTTCGTAGAAATGCTCCTGCTGCAAAGGGCTGTTGAATCCTTTAAAAGAAACGGTAGGGATAGAAAAGGCAAAGGTCCGCTTGTCAGCATCAATGGCACCCTGAAGTTTGGTGGAAGACGCTTTTATCAATTCGAGCGGTGCATCCGACACAAATGAAACTTTGCTTTTTTGGGCAAGAAATACTGTCTGCTGAGCAGAAGTGCCTACAGATGCTAATAAGAGAATTACGAATATAACTGGCAGCTTTTTCATGTGTTTTGTCCTAACAGACAAACGGCTCAAGTGCTTTTTTGTTTATTATTTACTGAAATTTCCATAAGATTAAGAATCAATGAAACACAATTGAAAGGGTATTTCGTAACTTTGGTTTTTTTCTGGCTCAATAATGATGCTTTAGCTATTAAAGGGTAAAAATGCGTGTAAGCGAAGGTGGACACAATATTCCGGAAGATACAATTCGTAGACGTTACAAATCAGGAATAATTAATTTAACGAAAAAGTATATCCCGGTTTGTGATTATTGGATAATTATTAACAATTCAGAAGGCCCATTTAACGTAGTAGCTGAGGGTTTGAAGAATAATGAGATCGATATAAAAGACACTGCGATTTGGAATAAGATAAAGACACAAGGCAATGAATAACAAAAATATAATTGAATTACGCAGTAAAATTTTAAAAGGAATCGAGTTATCCTTCGAAAAATTAGTTCTGGCTAAACAAAAAAGCGATGGGCAGTTTGTTTATTCAAAAGACGATAAAATATTCTTTATCAAAGCCGCCGAATTAGTCAAATAGTTACTTTTTCATTGCCCATTGTCCATTGTCCATTGTCCATTGT
>CAIXAQ010000880.1 GCA_903917425.1 uncultured Bacteroidales bacterium | reverse complement strand
GAGAGGCTGGTTTCAGTAAACTTATACCAGTTCATATTAAATTCAGGCTTAACGATTTTTACGCGCAAAGTACAAACCCCTGCGGTTAAATCAATGGCAGCACCCACCGATTTCCAAACCTGCCATCCGCCGGTAACCGGAATATCCAGGAACATAGAGTTCAGAATATTCCCGGCTTTGTTGATTTGCTGTACTTCGATTCTTCCTGCAGGTCCTAAGGAAGCTACACGCACTTCCATCCAGTATTTCGAAGTTTTTAAAACTCTCACATTATAATCAAGGTAATCGCCCGCATTGGTATAACCTACATTCTGTCCACCGCCTATATCGGAAGTTGTTTCGAGCACTAAACCCTGGTTTACTGTAAATGCTTCAGCTTCAATTTTACCGGCAATGGTAGCATTAACAGGGCGGTTATTTTTTACCTGCAAATTGGCAAAAGTCTGGAGCAAAGTGCCATCAATAGCTTTTACCTGCGTACCTGAATAGTTTAGCTTAATATCATCAATATCAAATAGTTGCTGGTTGAAACTCAGTATTATCTGGTACGGATTGGCCGGGTTTAACGTGAGACTGGCTATTGCAACAAGATCACCATTAATGGTACAGGTAAAACCATTTGCCGATACCGAAGAGTTTAAAAGCATTTTATTGCAGTGCAGATAAACGAGTTCAGTTTGCTTGTAGGTTTCGGCCGAAATAGGTTTGCACAAAACCTCCTCAGTTTTTTTACTGAGCGAAAAGTTCAGGAAACTGAAATTTGAACCCGCTTTATCGAAAAATACTTTAATTTTTTGCTGGCCTTTGTATAAGATTACATCATTAATAGTGTAAAAAGCCCAGGTCTGGTAACCACCCGTTGATGGCAGGGAAATACTACCTGTTACATCGCCTTCATTTACCTGGAGGCGTATTTTTGACGCTGCTCCTGAACTCGCAAACCTGAAATTCACGTTATAGGCTGCCGTAGAATCAACATTGGCGGTATACTGAAGCCATTCATTATCCGAAGTCCATCCTACATTATACCCGTTCGAGCCGGGATTAGAATCCAGGGATGTTTCGATGTCGACACCGTCATTCCTGAATATCCAGCCGGTATTCCATGCGGTATATACTCCGGTACTCCCGTTGTAATTGGCAACATCGGCATCAGAATAGGCTTTTCCATAACGCCCCAGATCGTATTCGGGAGCCGGAATATTCCCGGGTATAACATGCGTTTTGTAAGGCAAGGTTGTTGAATCGTTAATTTGCCTGAACATGGCATCGATTACATCTTTACGATAAATACAATGCTGGATTTTTGCATTTTCGGCCTGTTGCATCAATGCCGGGTATGCAAAAGCTACTGTTGGTGCCGCACCTCCGTTGTTCCAATAATTCAGCAAGGTCTGATAATCAGAAGTTTTTACAATAGTAAACGGATTTACGACGGATCCTATCTTTTTCTCGGGCCACCAGGCCCAGCCGATTCCATTATTTTCGACCAACTGAATGGCATCCCTGAACCACACGTTTGAGTTTTCGCCCGATTCGCCCATCCAGATAGGAATATTGTATTGGTTACGGAGATTAACTATCCACGAAATAGATCCCTGATCGTTATTCGACCAGTATTTGTGGAAACTGAGTGCCATATTATTATCCCAGACCGGGAAAAACCCATTGTAATTGTTACCCCAGCAATTGCCTTCAACAATGATCATATGTTTGGTATCTACTTCGCGAATGGCGTTGGTGATATTTACATACAATTGCCGTAAAGGGGCATTTGTATTTTCGGAACAGCCATTCGCATTCCCACCCGATGTGAAGCCCCAGTTAGGTTCGTTAATGAGGTCGTATCCGCCAACCCAGGGTTCGTTGGCGTAACGAAGTGCCAGTTTGCGCCACAGCGCTATGGTTTTCTGCCTGTTGGCTTCGCTTTCCCAAAGTGATGACTTTAAGGGGTTGTAATCGCTGATCGCCTTATCCTTGCCTTGTCCGCCGGGTGCTGCATGCAGATCGAGGATAACATACATATGATTTGCCTTGCACCAGTTGATCAGACTATCCGTC
>CAIXAQ010000879.1 GCA_903917425.1 uncultured Bacteroidales bacterium | reverse complement strand
TTATTGATAACCAGGAACATCCCGATTTTGCTATAAAGAAAATTTATGGTGCCCCCGCATTTTCCGATCATTCTCCATTCCTGAAAAAAGAGATTCCGGTTATTTATTTCACTTCTGGTCTGCACCCTGATTATCATACACCAAAGGATGATACCGGTTTGATAAACTTTAAAGGTATGACGGAAATTGTAGCCTACATGCGGCAGTTTATCCGTTCTGCCGAAGCCTTGCCCGAAATCCCTTTTCACAATATTAATCCTCTGCAACAAGTAAAAGCTTATATACAGACTTTCTGAAAAATCAATTCGTTTTTTTTACAGCCGATAGCAGGATGTTGAAAGTAAAATCGGTGCTTTTGGTATTGTTTTTCTCTATCAGGAAGATGATCCAACCTTTAAAACTTGCTATGGGAAGCAGCACAATCAAAAGCAAATAGGGTATTGCCGAAATCGCTTTCGCCAAAGTTTTTTTGCCTTTCCATATTTCGGGAAACGAACGCATATGACGCATAAACAGGGCGTAAATAGTGGATCCAAAACCGCCAAAACTCTCGGTTGCTACAAGGTTGAAATCGTTTTTTTCTGATAACTCCTTCAGGTTAAATGCGGTATGTCGATACCTGTCTTCCTTGCTCCACACAGGATATAAGAAGTCGGAAGTAAGCAGGAGTTTCCCGCCGGGTTTCAAAGCACGGTTTATTTCCCCGAAAAATGCATCAGGACTGTCAATTACAGATAAAACCTGGAAACACGCTACCCCATCCAATGAGTTATCCGGCACGGGAAGTGCTTTCCCATCAACAATCCAGTAGGTCGTTAGTTTATCGATTTTTTCAAAATCATTAACTGAATAGTGTCGTTTTGTATTCGTAGTCAGGTATTCGTCAGCACCTGCAAAGTATTTTTTATAAGGTTGGTCTCCTGCTCCAATATCGAGCCAGCGTCCTTTAATATTGGGTGAATATAGTTTCAATTTATATCTGATCAATGCTTTGTGAATGTCGAATTGTATGAAATTCAGGTACATATAAAGCAAGTTGGCAGGTCGGATGTTCATTGTTTTTATCTTTGTTGCAAACTTAGTGAATCAGTTGGTATTCGTATTTATCTTTATTATTTTTGATGCAATTTTTTTTGCACAGAAAAGCAGGAAACAATTAATTGAGAGTACTTTTAGACTTCCAATTTAGTTTCGGGTTGGCAAAAATTAGAAAATTAGATCGATTTTTATTACTTTAGCAAATCAAATGTATAATAGTTAATTGTGTTATGTTTCAGTTTAAAGAAATAATTTTGCTATTCCTGCTTTTTGTTTTAGCCAAACCAGCAATTTGCCAGGATACTCTAAGCAAAAGGGCAGAAAACGATATCATTTCAAAATCAGCATCGCAGGATGAAACCATTTTATATAATATGATTAATGATATGCGTCGTGCAAATAAACTTTCACTCATACCTTTCTCATACCAATTGAGCTATGTCGCTCATGTGCATATTGATGATTTAATTCAAAACAAACCCCAGGATAAAGGCTGCAGCCTCCAGGGATGGAGCAAATCGGGCAAATGGACTTCCTGTTGTAACACAAAGGATGCAACCGGAATACAGTGTATGAAATCAAAACCGAAAGAGATAACGGCTTATCCCGGAAATGGTTACGAATTAATTTATTGGGACGAGGAAAAGGCAATGCCTGGCGAGGCTTTAGATTTGTGGCAACAACTTACAGCTTCTTCCGAAATGATATTAAGCCGCGGTAAATGGAAAAGCTATCAATGGAAAGCCATAGGTGTAGGGATAAAAGAAGGGTATGCCATACTCTGGCTTGGTGATAAACCTGACAAAACTACTTCTGATATACTGCTGAAAAATTCTCCCGCCGTTAAAAAAGATTCAGCAACAGTGGTCTCTCAATCGGATGTTTCACAAGGAAAGGAAAACGAAACGGGCAAAACCGGAAATGTGGTTAAGCAAAATAAAGTTTCTGATAAAGCAGCTCCCATCAATCCACCGGGCAATAAAAACGAAACAAAGTTCTACCTGGTTGTAATGAGTTTAAAAAATGCGGAATCGGCTGATTCGGAATTAGCCCGCATCAAATCCTTAGGTTATCCCGGAGCGTTTATACTTAAAAGCGAAGCTGGATATCGGATTGCGCTCGCATCGTTTGACACACCTCAAAAGGCGGCTTCCAAAGCCAGGGAATTAAAAAGTGAATTTCCTACAGCCTGGGTTTTAAAGCAATAGTTATTTGATTTTTGTGTTTATCATTAGTTTGCATTTATTTCTTACCATCCCACATCCGACATCCTATTTCCGCAATCGTAAATCTGCATTCCCTAATTTGCATTCCCCAATCGTAAATTCCCAATCGTAAATCCGCAATCCGCAATCCGCAATCCCACATCT
>CAIXAQ010000878.1 GCA_903917425.1 uncultured Bacteroidales bacterium | reverse complement strand
TCGAAAAAGTTCTTTTTGCAATAGGGATCAGGTATGTAGGTGAAACCGTGGCCCGGAAATTAGCTTTGCATTTTAAAAATATGGATGCCATTATAGCTGCAAGCCTCGAAGATTTGCAGGTGGCTGAAAATATTGGCGAGAAAGTGGCAGGTAGTATTTATAAATTTCTGCACATTCCTGAAAACCTGTTACTTATCGAAAAACTTAAAGCAGCCGGTCTGAATATGGTTGCCGAAAAACAACCTGATCTTGTTTCTTCAAACCTCGAAGGTAAAAGCATCGTGGTTTCAGGATCATTCGGATCGTCGAAGCGGCGAAAAGAACTTGAAGAAATGGTCGTTATGAATGGTGCCAGATTGGCAGGGAGTGTTACTTCCAAAACCGATTTTGTTGTAGCAGGCGAAAATATGGGACCCGAAAAACGGCAGAAAGCGTTAAAACTCGGAATTCCTGTTATATCTGAGGATGAATTTCTTGAAATGTTGAATTAACATATAAACTTGGATTGTTTTTTGTAGCACCCCTTTTTGGAGAATTCGTGTTCAGTTTTCTTGTCTGTTTTCATACTGATGTTTAATATTCTCCCTCAAATATATAATCGATATGGTCATTCCTGTAAAAGAAATTGAAGATAACTTCACCGGTTTATGCAACCTGGTGTATGTTAACCGTTTGAAAGAGGCAATGGAGCAACTCAGCGTTTTAATGGAAGGTATGCATGTAATTGATTTTACCCTCCAGTACGAAGATATAAATCAAACCTATCGTATGCTGCTTGAGTACAATTTCAGGGGAGTTCCGGATCCGCAGCGTAATGTAATTTTCGGGAAACTTAAAATTTCGCTTCTCGAATTAGCAGATAAAGTGCGACAGTATGCCCTGGCGCATTCAGGCATGCACATTTACCAACTAAAATCGCAGATTGAAAAAGCAAAAGAAACCGATAAAGAAGAAGCAACCCGCAAGATAGATAATTATTCGTTTGAACTTGAATTCACAAAGCTCCTTACCGAAACTGAGTTGCTTTCTCAAAATTCAGAAAATGATTCACTTCCATCTGTTTCGCCAAAGCTTTTTCAATTAATTTGGTTGACAGACAAATATACCGAAACTGACTTGCATCTCATTAACGCTATCAGAGCATCGGTAAATTTACCCTGGTACGAAAAGTGTTTGGCTGTAAGTGCGATAACCTTGAGCCTGATCAATTGTTTCGATAAAGAGAAATTCTTAGTACTGGTTGATTTCTATAGAGACAGGCAGCCGCAAGTCTGGCAACGGGCGTTTGCAGGACTGATCACGGCAGTTTTTATCTATAACCGGAGGCTCGAATTGTACAACACGATCCAATCCCAATTATTGCAGTTTTCGGGTGATTCCGGTTTCAAAACTGATCTGAACAATTTCCTGATACAGATACTCAAATCGCTTGAAACAGAAAGTATTACACGTAAGTTTCGTGAAGAGATACTGCCGGATGTTCAAAAATTCGAATCAAAAATCCGTGAAAAACTGGATCTCGACAATATTATTAACAGCGAGTTGATTGAGGATAAAAATCCGGATTGGGAACAAATTTTTGAGGATAGTCCTGACTTGCTTGACAAGATTGCAAAAATGTCGGAAATGCAAATGGAAGGTCTCGACCTTTTTATGGGCACATTTGCCATGCTGAAAAATTTCGATTTTTTCAGAGAAATTTCAAACTGGTTCCGGCCGTTTTATAAGGAAAATGAAATTGCAAAAAGTGCAGTAGGAGAGGAGGTTACCGGGAAAAAAGATTTTCTGTCCGGACTTGAGGATTCGTTTTATATGTGTAACTCGGACAAATATTCCTTCTGCTTCAACATTAACCATTTACCTAATGAACAAGGCCGCAATGTAATAAACCTGTTCAATATGGAAGCCGAGAGTATGAGGGAAATCTCACGCGAAGAAGGGATTTTAAACAAGCCGGGCAAGGATAGTTTTATTTTTACACAATATATACAGGACCTTTACAGGTTTTTTAAACTACATCCGTTTAAGGCGGATTTTCGCGATATCTTCGGTTTGCACTGGGATATTTCTTCCAACTGGCTGATTGAAAATCTGTCTGATAACTCTCTGATTCTGCGTAATGCAGCAGAATTTATGTTCAACAAACAACATTATCCGGAAGCCCTCGAACTTTTTAAGGCTTTGGCCGGCAAACCTGAGCCGGATCAAGCCGTATTTGAAAAACTTGCTTATTGTCACCAGCTGATGGGCAATTTTAATTCGGCACTCGAATTTTATAAGCGGGCTGAATTGTTTGATACAAACCGTTTATGGAGTCTGAAAAAAATCATTTTCTGCTACCGGAAACTTGGAGATAATGAATCGGCATTGAAATGGAGCCTGCAGGCTGAATCGCTTGTACAGGATGATGTCTATATTCAGACAATGCTAGGCAACTGTTATCTTGATCTACAGGAGTACGAAAAAGCACTGGATCACTATTTTAGGGTCGAAATTCTTTCGCCTGAGAATAAGAAGGTCCTGCGACCCATTGCCTGGTGTTGTTTTACATTGGGGAAACTTGACCTTGCCTCCAATTATTACCAAAGCATTTTAGCCGGAAATTACAATTCTAACGATTTGGTAAATGCAGGGCATATTGAGCTATGTGTTAAGAACAAACCTAAAGCTATCGAATATTACCTGGCAGCCATTTCAAGCAAAGAAATCAGCTTCAGGCAATTTTCCGATACGCTCGACTTCGATAGTAAGTACTTAATCGCGAACGGGCTTGATTTAACCGAAATACAGTTGATAAAAGATTTTATTCAATATAAAAGCTGATTCGGTCGGTTTAATTAATTAATTTCAAAATAGTTATGAAAAACCTATTACTTTTCTTCCTTGTTAATATTAATTAATAAAAGGCACTTGATATAACTTTGGCTCGTTTTTTGAACATGTTCAACTAAATTCAATCCTATGAAAAAGATACTCTTACTCTGCATCATCATAGTATCTGCCTATTCAGTTATCGCACAATATTCAGCTAAAACAATTGAAAATCAGGTAACTAAAAATTCACGTGTAGCGTCAATAGCACTTGCACCAGGCGGATTTATTGATAATTTCTCCATTTACCCAAATCCGGTGATGGATTTGCTTAAAGTAACTTTCAAAAGTGACCGGAAAAGTATGGCTGAAATTTCTCTGTTTAATAATATCGGGAAGCTGGTTTATATCCAGGAGTCGGTTGTTGAACCTGGAAACAATATCATTTCAATTGAGTTCAAAAATAAAATGATTGATCCGGGAATTTATTTCATGCAATTTGTAGCTGAAAAGGAAGTATTTACATATAAGCTGATTGTAAAATAACATCCATTTCGGGTCGTCTGAATTGCAGAAATTAAACAAAAACAAAATGCCCGGAGATTTTCTCCGGGCATTTTGTCAATTTAAGACTATACTCAATTTTTTATGACCAGGATCTTTTTACTGATCCACTTACCTTTAATTTGCATTTGAACCAGGTAAATACCTGATGGCCAATCACATCTCAGAATAAATCTGTTTGCCATTGGAGTTACTGAGTTTATGATTTTTCCGGTAATATCCCTGATTATGAGCTGTTCTATAGGGTAATCAGTTTCTATCGCTGTATTCCCATAATGTACCGGATTAGGGTAAATCTTGACATTACTTACAATATTTTCATTTATTCCGACATTCGAATCACATGAGAGCGTAATATCCCAGCCGCCCAAAGAATTTGATCCGTTCGATTCGAAACGAAAGGTTAATACGCCGGCACTATTTGAAGCCGTTATTTTGTCAGGCAAAGTGCTGCCACAAAGGCTTGCAATAAGATTATCGGTTACTGAAGCACCATCAAAAACCTGGAGTTTATCGTTTGCACAGTTTGCACCTCCCGCTTCTATTTCGAGGGTATTAAATTTAGCTGAAAGTTTTTTAGTTTGTTCGGCAGGGTAAAAGGTAATTACGCTGCTTTCGTTTGCCGAATAATGTCCTAATGGTCCGCCGGTATCGAAAAAGTGGGCGTCGCAAACGGTATATGTTTTAGTACTCATGAAATACCAGGGCTTGACTTCGATATATTGATTGCGTATTAATGAATCAACTGCACCTGTGCGGGTAACGACAAGTTTTACCGCGTAAACTCCGGGTTGCGGATACGATACTGCCGGATTTTTATCGGTGGACGAAGCCGGAGAGCCACCTTCGAAAGTCCAGTTCCAGGAAACAGGATTTCCTGCTGATTGGTCGGTAAAATGAACAGGTTGATCTACTGCAACAGTGGTTACATCTGCAGTAAAATTAGTTTCCAATCTCCCGTCGTAGAGTTGTACATTACGAATAGTAGGTTGTTTATCAGTTATTTGAACTGAAAAAGTCTTTGATACATATCCTGGGGCCGAATAAGTGACGTTGTAGGTACCACCTTTGAGCAAACGGTGATAATCGCCAACCTGAGGGTCGGTGTAAACCTGCGAACTGTCCTTATCAAAACCTGAGATATAAATTTTGGCTAACAAAGGTTCTCCGCTCATTGAGTCGGTAACAAGCCCGCGAAGCCCGTAACCCGATTCTTCGATATAGTTTAAGAGCGAACGGTAATTATAATTCCAATGCGTAAGCAGTTGGCTGGTGGGCAACAGCTTTGTTGCAGATATTTCAATAGTTATTTCGCGGCAGTGGCGAAAATAATTCATATAATCCTGTCGTCCGCCGGTAATTGTGTACCAGGCATAACCATTGGTAATGCCGTTAACAAATCCGCTCATATAAGAAGGAATAGCATTTACATGAACGGTGTCGGCATATTCGCGGCTCACATATACCCACCAGGCATCATCGGCCGTTAATTTCGACCATGTATCCCAGGGGTAATTCACCACTTCTTCGCCACCATGGAAATTGGCTCCCATGGTAAAAGTGTTTGCTGCAGCGAAATTCATAAAAGCAACTGTTTCAGGCTGCCATGCATTCCCATCCGGATGTTGTCCCGATTTTGGATCAGCGTAATTGCGATTTAAATCTACATTGTTTGCATTATACCGTGTTGCACCGTTTACTGAACTATTACCACCATGATAAGTGCCATCAGGATTGGCCAGGGGACAAATTACAATATCAGAGTTATTTACCATATTGGTAATACGTGTCACGTTTCCATAACCGGATAAAAGGTAATCTGCCAGATGCAGCATTAAAATATAACCGGTTATTTCATCACCGTGTATGGATGATGAGTATAAAAATTCAGGCTCATTCTCTTCCGTGTTTACGTTATCCGAAATTCGTAAAGCGAGAATTTTCCGACCGCTTGCAAGCGAAGTAATTGTGATAAGTTTACAGATGGAGGGATATTGAGTGGCAAAATCCTGCATGAGTGTTTCGTAAGCGGTATAAGTTGGGTAGTAGTTCCAGGTCAGAACCTGTTTTGGGTTGTCACTCATTTCTACGGGGTAAAGCTCAGATGGAGCTGTAAGTACTTCGTAATCATAATTATAAGTGACGAAATCCAGAAACTCATTTAGGTTTGCGTAAGCGAAAACAGTATTCCCTTTAATATTGCTTATCGAAATTTTTTGTGTTAAAACTTTGAGTTGATTCAGATCAGCCAGGTTAAAACTGAAATAAACTTCGCCCCGTCGGTTGAGTTCCTGTTGTGCCCGTTCACTCTGTATAACCTTGGTTTGCGCCTCTGAGGTGTTGTAAACCGACAGTAAACAAATGAACAATAATAATTTTCTCATAAATCAGTACCTTTTATTTTTTATTAAGTGGTTCAATATCAGTCATAAGAGCCGATAATTGATTATAATGTGACTTTTCAATTTTTACAAGTGGCAAACGAAGATTATTGGATATTAATTGCATAATTTCCAGGGCTGCTTTAATTCCGGAGGGATTACCGTCGGCAAAAATGGACCGGGTGAAATCAGTGAGTCTGTAATGGATTTCGCGTGCTTTTTTCATTTCACCTTTAAGTCCGAGAGAAACCATTTCGGAAAATAGTTTAGGATAGGCATTGGCAACTACCGAAATTACTCCATCGGCGCCCATGCCCAGTAAGGGAAGTGTAAGCAAATCATCTCCCGAAATTACCAGGAAATTCTTAGGTTTATTCCTGATTATATCCATTACTTGCTCAATATTTCCTGAAGCTTCTTTTATACCTATAATATTGTCAAATTCGGCTGCAAGTTGCAAAGTAATTTCGGGTTTCATATTTACAGATGTCCTGCTTGGAACATTGTACATAATAATAGGAAGCGGACTTACAGTCGCTATATTTTTATAATGCAGGTAAAGTCCCCTTTGCTGCGGCTTATTATAAAAAGGAGTCACTGACAGTATTGCATCATATCCGTCAACGGAATTTGAACGCATTGAATTTATAACATCCTGAGTACTATAACTACCAATACCCAGAACAAGCGGAATCCTTTTATTTACGATATCGACAACAAACGCGGCAAGAGCATTTTTTTCTTCTCTTGTCAGTGTAGCCGTTTCGCCGGTAGTTCCCTGTACAACCAGGTAATCTGCTCCACCGGCAATCAGGTGTTCGATTAGTCTTTCAAGGGCCGTAAAATCAATGGTGCCTTGCTTGTGGAAAGGAGTAATTATAGCCACTCCCGTGCCTCTGAATGTTGTATTCATTCGTTTAGTTATTTATCTTACTTAAATAATGAATTACCTGATTTGCAAACGTATCAATGGTTTCATCCGGGGCGGCATGAATCATAAGGTCATAGTACAATTGGTGATCCTGCTGATACCTGCCTACTTTAAGCCCTGCTTTCGATAGAGCGGCACAATATAACAACGGAATATGATCGCTGAGGCTTAAGTCAATTAATATGTCGTACTCAGTATCAGTAAACTCTTTTACAAACGGTTTCTGAGGCTGGAATCTCCAGTTAACATCCTTAAAATTAATGATATCCTGCGAAATTTTCGGAATGAAGTAATGTGGTTGTATTTTCAAATCAGTATAACAAACTACCCTGACTTTTAAATTCATTTCGCCCAGTTTTACCACTATTGATTCTGCATGTTTATAAGTGGCTTCGTCGGGTAAATAGTACAGCAGCGCAAGCGTACGTGCGCTATCCAAACTAATCTGTTTTTGTTGCCTTTGCATTTCAAGCATTTGCTTTAACAGAAATGAACGGGCAAATTTTTCGCGTAATTGTTGAATTATTTTCAAAGAGATGTGTTTTTTTGCTTCTCATTGATGTAAATGAGCATTCTATTTTGTAACCCGCTAAATTACTTATTTTTTTAATCGTTGATTCAAAATAATTGCAAAACACTTTCGGTTTTGGAAGGTGAAGCATGCTGATGAATCGGATCGTGGTATTGAATAATCTGGATTGGTTTTAATTGCGCTGTAGTTTGATCGAAATGTTACATTTACGATTTTTAGTCTGTCATGTGCTTAAAGTCGGGCTCCATTTTTCTTCTGCTTAGCCAGGATGCCAGCATGGTTAATGAAATAGCTGCCGGTATCATTATATACATTAAAACTGAGTTGCCCAGGAAATTGAAAAAATAGGCAAATGCAATAAATGCCAGGCTTGTAACTATAAGTATCAGAGTCGATTGCAGATGTGTGAATCCTAAATTCAGCAGAATGTGATGAATATGACCGCGATCAGCTTTAAAAGGATTCTCATTCCGGTAGATCCTAAGTATGAACACCCTAATGGTATCAAACAATGGTAGAATTATGACAGCAAACGAAAAAGCCGGGGCAGCTACAAATTTATACCCAGATACTTTCATTGAATGCAATTCGTTGAACCTGAATATTATGAGTGTTAATACAAAACCAAGGATCAGAGATCCCGTATCACCCATAAATATTTTATTTGTTTTCCCAAAAGCGTTGTATAGTAAAAATGGAATGAGAGACCCTACAACCGTAAACGAAAAGATAGCATATTCCCACTGATGGATAGCAATAAAATAACTTCCGAAAACAGTGCAACCAAGCATGGCAGCAGAAGCTGCCAGGCCATCAATACCATCAATGAGTTTAAACGCATTGGTAATCACAATCCCGGCTAATATCGACAATCCAACACTTTCACGATAACGCAGAACACCAATTGAAAACATTCCCTGCATACTATCCAGCCTGACATCGCCAATTACTACCAGTATAAAAAGAGCCAGGAACTCAATAACCAGCTTTTTCCAGGCTGAAGTTTTAATAAGATCGTCTTTCATTCCGACAAAAAATATCAGTGTCAAACCACCAATAATAGGTGACAATGAAGCAAGGTGACTCGAATTATTGCCATCACTGTTTATTCCACAGGTATTTATGAAAGTCAGACTTACCGAAACTATGGCAGCATAAATCCCCAGCCCTCCTAAGTTTGGTATTGGTGAAGAATGATTCATTCTGCTATCGGGATCTTCATTTAATTTTTTATCTTTCGCGATCTTGATGATCACTGGAATAGCATACCAGTTAACTAATGCAGCAATAATAAAAGCTAACACAACGCGGTATTGTGGCTGAAGGAT
>CAIXAQ010000877.1 GCA_903917425.1 uncultured Bacteroidales bacterium | reverse complement strand
TTTAACGCTGCCGGTATCAAACCAGGGAAATCATCAAGGGTTACCGAAATGGATTGGTAAACCAAAATTCCCGGAACCAGGAAAGCCATCCTGGCAAAGACTTTATTTTCGATCAGGACATCATCCCAATTGCTGACTGTACGCGCTGCAATCCGCTTTAATACACGATTTATGATTATCTTGGAAATATAATAGATGACGATACTTGTAATCAAAACCAAAATAAAATCGGAGATACCGGCTGTTTTTGAAGCCATTTCAAGCGAAAGCCCGAGTTTTGACAACCATATGGTTATTGTTCTGACTAATGATTCAAACATATGATTTTTAATTAATTAATTTAATATTGAAATAATTTCTGTCAAATCGGGAAAACTTCTCAACCGCCGGCTAATTTCGCTTTGTAGCCTGCTTTGGTGATCAATTCCATGACTTTTACCCTGAAATCGCCCTGGATTATAATTTCATTTTCTTTCGCCGAACCCCCTACACCACACTTGCTTTTCAGCATTCGGCCTAATTCTTCCAGGTCGCTTTGCGAGCCGATAAACCCGGTTATTAGTGTTACCTGTTTTCCTCCCCGGGACTTTTTATCCAGCATTACGCGTAAATTTTGCTGCTGCGGGGGAAGTGTTACTGGTTCCGAATTACCTTCGGAAAGGTAATTAAAATGGGGATTGGTAGAATATACTATCCCGATAGGTTTATCTTTTTTTGACATATTTAACTTAGGGGTTGGGGGTTAGGGTTTGGGGGTTAACACTGAAACTTGAATTCTGAAACTCTGAAACTTGAAATCCTGACCAATAACCCTTTATTATTTTCCATTAACCATTTTCCATTTAAAGCTCATCAGGGAACAATAACGCACAAAGCTAAAGGTTTGATACTGATTTTCACGGGGGATTCCATAATTTTCGGTTCTCCGTCAATATTCATCAGTGGACTAGCCGCAGTTGAAACTGTAATTTCCTTACCCCTGAAATATTCCGCGTATCCTGATTTTGCAGGAGTGCCCGTCATCATATGATAACCAAAGTTTATTAATTGACTGGCAGGCATTTTTTTAATGACACAAATATCCAGAAAACCATCATCGACTTTTGCATCAGGTGCAATGCGTGTATTGAAACCAAACTGATCACTATTAGCAAAAACAATCATCAGCGCATGTTTCTCCATACTGATGCCATCAATTGTAAGATGATACGTTTGAGGTTTGTACGAACTGAATTCCTTTAAAGTAATCTGCATGTACGCAATCATTCCCCGAATATAGGTTTCGGAAAATTTTTGAGCCACATGAGCATCAAAACCAATTCCGGCAATGCTGGTGAACAACATATCATTAACCGTTGCTACATCCATAAGCTTTGTATTACCCCGGATAATTGTACGTAATGCCAGCGCATAATTTATGGATATTCCCAGGCAGCGGGCCAACCCATTCCCTGAGCCTGCCGGTAGAATTCCCATTGGGACCCCGGTATTTACCATTGCTCTTGCAACTTCATTCACCGTTCCGTCGCCGCCTGAAGCCACCACAATATCAGCACCTAAGTTTAAGGCATCCCTGACAATTTCGGTCGCATGGCCGGCCCTTTCGGTAAAAACAACTTCAGGAATAAACCTGGAGGAGGGAATAAGGTTACCGGCCAATAACTCTATTACCACCTTGCTTTTAGGTGTGATACCGGCTTTGGGATTTACTATGAAAACAATTTTTTTCTTTTCTTCAGTCATTTGCTATTGTTTCAACAGCTTATTTTCGATCATCCGGTTATTGTATTGCTGTATAACGGCTTTTAATAATCTGTCTCTTTCGCTTGCACTGTTTTTTTTGGAAAAGTACACGTTTTTTAAAAGCAGGCTGTCGTGTTCGAAATTATACAAATCATTTGATGTGTTCAGATCGGTTTGCCAGGCATATCCATCCTGTATCAACTGATAATTCCCATTCAGGAAACTGAGGCTGAAACGAGGCTCATTTTCCCTGAGCAACGACCCGCCGAAGGCAACAAACGGCTTTGGATAGTGCAGCATATCAAGTATGGTAGGCATGATATCAGTCTGCTGGGCAACAATTCCCTGGTGGCCGGCACGCCCGTTTTGCGGTTCGTAAAAAAGGATGGGTATGAAATATTGTCCAACCCTGTTTTGATAAAAAGCCTGGTATGCTTCGGATGTATGGTCAGCCGTAATTACAAAAATAGTGTTCTGAAACCAGGGCATAGTGCGGGCTTTTTCGAAAAATTTCTGTAGTGCGTAATCAGCGTACATAATCGTTTCCTGGATTTCGAGAGGACCTTTCCGGAATTTATTTTTATATTTTTCGGGAACCTTATACGGGTGATGCGACGACAGCGTGAATACAGCGCTCAGGAAGGGCTGAGGAATTGAATTCAATTTTTTCGCAATGTACTGAAGATAAGGTTCGTCTGATATACCCCAGTGTCCATCGAAATCGGCAGGGTCGGGATATTCATTCTTACCATAATACGCATCAAACCCGGCTGAATTGCAAAATGCATCGAATCCCATAGTGCCGTTCTTACCACCGTGGAAGAATGACGTATTGTACCCTTCCGATTTCAGGATACTGGCTAGACTGTTAAAGTTGTTTGACGAATATTGTGAACCAATGAAATCTTCGGTCATCCAGGTTGGAAGTGAGGCCAGCACTGCCGGTATTCCTTCGATACTGCGTTTGCCATTGGCAAAGCCTTCATAAACGAGACTTTTTTCGGCCAGGCTATCGAGAAAAGGAGTAAAATCGCTTTTCGGATTCCCTAATTGATGGTTGAGTGCTCCGATATGTTCACCCGAAAAACTTTCAAGAATGATAATAAACACATTCTTTTTCTGCATCGGTAAAATATTTCCAAGGCTATCGGCCGACAAATAATTCTTATCGGGATTAAATATTCGGTTTAACTCCGTTTCATTTTTAAAAAAGGTAACCCGCTGTATCCCCTTCTGACCCGAAGAACGCATCAGGGTGAAAGCTGAATTTAAAACCACCGGCGTCTCCTGCGACGGTGCGTATTGCGAAGCGCTTAATATCCCGACGGGTTTTAGCTGTATGCCTCCCCTCACACCCAGAACGAAAAGCGCAAAAAATACCAGCATCGATGCCGTTTGAGTCAGGTAATAATTCGTTTGCTTTTGCAAAACGTACCTGCTCGAAATTCGGGTCTGCCTCACAACAAGTATGATTATAAAAATAGCTGTTAACAAAAGAATAACCAAATACCAGTAATCGCGAAGAAACTGGGGCATCATATTAGCCGTATCGTCACCGGTGCTGATATATTTGAAAATGTCAATCGTCATACGTTTCAGCGAGAAAGGATAGTAGGCTGTATCAGCAAAATTCGGGATTAAAAGAATGCTGTTCGAGATGTAAAAAACTGTATCAGCAACAATACTGAATGCTCTTTTTCTCCGGAAACGAAACGGCAGAACCATGAGAAAAAAATACAATGAATTTGCATACAGAAGAGCCACAATATCGTAACGCATGCCTGCGAACGCATAATATAAAAGCTTTGACAGGTTGATACCCGGGAAAAGGGATGTATGTAAAAAGTAGAGCATTAACCTGGTTGCTACCATTAAAAGCAACACAAGCAGTAACCTGATTATCAGTACCGACTGCGGACTACCGGTAAAACGGAATTTTCGGAAATAGGCTAACATGGATTAGGCTAAGGGTAC
>CAIXAQ010000876.1 GCA_903917425.1 uncultured Bacteroidales bacterium | reverse complement strand
GGCAGCAGCAGACGAAACATTTAAGGGTAGTATCAGCTTTTCCTGGTTGCTGCTGTATATATCTTCGTTGGCCTCGAATTTGCTGACAAAACTTCCGCCAAGCTGAAGCCGGAGCTTGCTGTTTTCGAGCGAAGCTACCATGTCATTCAGATTAATGTCTACATCGCCGCCCCTGACAATACCCGGGCCTTTAAGCCAAAAGTAACGCTGCGTTCCGTATATTCCCTTCAATTCCAGTCCTTTTAAAGGATTCAGTTTTATGCGGATACCATTCAGCGAATTGTCGTATCCCAGGTTATGCTCTTCATGCGTACGAAAAATAGTACCGCTTCCAAACTGATCGTAAATATGACCCGCAGTAACCTGGAACTGACCGGTTTTATAATCAACAAACCAGTAAGGAATTCCTGTGCCTTTATATCGGGGATCGTAGCCGTTTACCGGGTTAAGGTAAGTTTCGTAGCGAAGGCCGGCATTAAAATTCCCGGCCGAATAGGTAATGTTAGTCCAACTGTTCATCTGCATTTTTTCGGGTACGGGCAATGCACCTATGGCCGAATCAACCCGGTAATACTGGGCATCCATCTGAAAATTGCCATTCACCTGACTTCCTATGGAATTGCTTTGTGCTTTCACTAATACAGGTGCAATGCAAATGAGTGCGGCCAGTATTGTGGTGTAAGTATTAAAATGTGTTTTCAAATTTTATGTATTTGATTTTTGGTTCTGGAAATGTTGAACAAATCTATTCTGTTTAATTTATTGATCAGATTTTTTAAATGACATATGTAATTATCACTGTTCAAAAGACAAATATTGCGTTCTATAAAAATGATAATCAGGATTTTAATGCGATAAAGGTTCTCCTGCATTTACCTTGCGTACCACTTCGATCAGATCCAGTTCGGCTCCTTCGCTGAAACTGGTATGCTGCCAAACAATTTCGCCTTTGCCATTCAGTACAAAGGTGTGGGGTACTGCATTTACATTCATGGCACGCTTAAGGTCCCCGTTTTTATCGAGCAATATTTCGTACGTCCAGCCTTTGCCGTTAACCAGTGTTTTCACCTGGGCCGATGAGCGTGAATCGTCGATGGAAACAGCATAAAGTTTAACGCCGGTTTCTGTCTGCCAGTCTTCATACACTTCGGAAATGGTTGTAAGTTCTTTAACACAAGGCTTGCACCAGGTTGCCCAGAAACTGATAATGATGGGTTTGCCGTCATTCGAAATCTGGTCGGTATTCACCCTGGTGCCGTTCATATCAGTAACCGAAATGTTTGGCAGTTTAAAAAGAGCCTTGTTCGCCTCGGTTTCCTGGGCAAATAACGTTGTTCCGACAAAAAGAAGCAATGCGGCAAAAAGAATGTTTTTCATGTTTTAAGGCTTGATTTGTTTTTGAAGTTGAATTTAATTTTGGGGATAATAGACTTCGAGCAATTTAGTTTCGATCAGGGGAATTATCTGTATTTTTTCCATCACCGCCGGCACTAAAAGTACTTCACCAGCTTTTAACGATTCGGATCCGCCTTCGTATTCAATACTGCATTCGCCTTCGGCACATTGCAGGATAACAAACGAATCGAGCCCGCTATAATCCTTAACAACAGGTATGCCAAAATGGATGAGGCTGGTATTGAAGTAAGTACTTTCAACCACGGGTACAGTCCTGTTAAAAACTGGCTGGTATTCAGTCCGGTAGCTTGAGTGTTTTGTAAAATCCAGCGCATCGAGAGCCAGATCAGTATGCAATTGCCTTGCAATGCCTTTATCGTCCACCCTGTCGAAGTCGTAAATGCGGTAGGTAAGGTCGCTGGTTTGCTGTATTTCAAAAATCAATAATCCAGGGCCGATGGCATGAACCCTTCCGGCGGGAATAAAATAGATATCTCCTTTTTTAACCGCCTCGTAATTCATAATTTCTTTGAGTGTCCTGTTGCCGAGATGCGAAAGGTACAATGCCTTATTCATTTCCTGCTTAAACCCGCTGATAAGTTGTGCGCCCGGTTCGGCATCAGCCACATACCACATTTCGGTTTTCCCCTGATCGTTATGGCGGCTTTCGGCAAGTTTATCGTCAGGATGCACCTGTATGGAAAGCCAGTCGTTCGAATTCAGAATTTTGATAAGAAGAGGAAATTTGTTGCCGTATTTGTCATAAACGGCTTCGCCAACCAGGTCGCCCATATAAACTTCGATGAGTTCGTCGAGCTTATTGTTGGCCAGAAAACCATTGTTCACGGTGCTGATTTCGTCACCATACCCCGACAAAACCCATGCCTCGCCACAATTGGGAAGCGGTGCAAAGTCCATTCCGAACACGGTATAAACTGAGTTGCCACCCCAAATTTTGTCTTTAAAAATCGGTTTAAATTTAATCGGGTACAAATCGTTCATACAAACTTCAATTCTTTATTTATCAGCGTTTTATTTTTTATTCAGCTTCTTTTTCAGGCTTCAAAAGTACAATAATATCTAAATCCGGCAACAGTAAATTCCCTATCTCGTGAATGAAATTAGCCGAAGCTCTAAAAAAGGTACTTTTGCCAATTAATTTTTTCTGATGAATGCGAATTCCGACCTGCCAATCCGTAAACCGGAATGGCTTAAAATAAAACTTCCAAAAGGCGACAACTACCTGAATATTAAAGGAATACTTGAAAATAATAATTTGCATACCATTTGTTCGAGCGGCAAATGCCCGAATATGGGCGAGTGCTGGAATGCCGGTACTGCCACATTTATGATCCTGGGTGATATATGTACCCGCAGTTGTAAATTTTGTGCTACAACTACCGGGAAACCTTTGCCTGTCGACGAAAATGAACCGGATAATATTGCGCTATCCGTTAAGCATCTTAAGCTTAAACATGTGGTTATCATGTCCGTAGATCGTGATGATCTTTCCGATGGTGGAGCAGCTATCTGGGCCGAAACGGTGAGAAGAATCCATCATTCTATGTTTAAAACACTATGGAATTGATGGCTGTTGATTGGAAGGTGCAACCGGAGTTTGGCTCGATCCGGCTTTTCCTGCAAAAGTGCGAAAAATATGTGCTATGGGTGTTCGCATCAGCCGTGGGGTAAGTATGCATGGTTTTGCCCTTAATGTAAATACCGATTTGTCGTACTTTAGCCTGATCAATCCCTGCGGTTTAACCGATAAAAAAGTAACTTCGTTGCAAGCGGAATTAGGGAATTCAATGAATATGAATGATGTAAAAAAAATACTCAGGGAGAAAATTGCTTTAGTGTTTAATATGAACCTGATTAATTGATAAAATATGAGCAAAACAATAAAATCCATCTGTGTCTTTTGTGGTTCTTCCAGTGGAAGCAACCAAGAATATACGTTAAAAGCTATTGAATTGGGAAGGCTTTTTGTCGAAAATGAAATCACACTGGTTTACGGCGGCAGCAATGTTGGGCTGATGCGCGTGATTGCCGATACCATGCTCGGGGCCGGGGGAAAAGTGATCGGTGTGATGCCGCACAACCTGATCGAACGCGAAGTGGCACATAAAGGGAACACCGAATTTCATGTGGTGGAAACCATGGCTGAGCGCAAGGCTGTGATGGACCAACTTTCGGATGCTTTTATTGCCATGCCCGGCGGAATAGGTACGTTAGACGAACTTTTCGAAGTGATGAGTTGGAACCAGCTGGATCTGATTACAAAGCCCGTCGCGCTTTTTAATGTACTTGGTTATTGGGATCAGCTGCTGGCATTTCTGGATCATTCTGTTGATCAGCGGTTTGTAAAGCCCGAACATCGGATAAACCTGATTTCGGAAAGCAATGAAAAAGTACTTCTAGATAAAATTACCAATTACGTGCCGATAAAAGTGGATGGGGGAAAATGGATAAAAGAGCTTAAGAAACAAACAAGTTTAAACAGGAAAATCAGTTAGATTCATCTTAAACGTATGGTTTATTATATTCTTAAAGTACTGGTATCATCTGTGATCATTGTTCTGATTTCCGAAATCTCGAAACGCAGTTCAATGGCCGGCAGTATTCTTGCTTCATTGCCTTTGATGTCGTTGATGGCTTTTATCTGGATGTATATCGATACCAAAGATGTGCAGAAAATTTCATCTCTTTCATCAGGTATCTTCTGGCTTGTGATACCATCGTTGCTGCTTTTCATTTTACTTCCTTATCTGCTGAAAAAACAGGTCAGTTTTTGGTGGGCATTAGGCGTTTCAACATCAGTAATGGTATTGTTCTACTTTATAATGATCTTTGTGCTAAAGAAATTCGGAATAAAATTATAGAGGAATAACACATCGAAGTATCGAACTTTTAATAAAGAACGAATGATAATAATTGGAATTACCGGAACATTGGGCACAGGAAAATTGCAATACTGTCAGAGATTTTTGTTTTACTGGAAATAATCAAACCTAATGAAAGACTTGAAGTTATTTGAAAACAAAAAAATACGTTCCAATTGGGATGCGGAACGAGAGAAATGGTATTTCTCAATTGTTGATATCGTTGAAGTTTTAACTGATAGTAATAATCCGCAAGTATATTGGCGGGTTCTTAAAAAACGCTTACTTGCCGAAGGAAATGAAACCGTTACAAATTGTAACGGTTTGAAAATGGAAGCGCCAGATGGCAAAATGCGTTTGACTGTTTTTGCAGGCACAAGTCAATAAACATGGTCAATTATATTGAAATCTAACAATTTAGCATCAATAGTGTTTTTCGTGACCAAAAACCAGTGACCAGAAACCAGTGACCAGAAACTAAACTTAAAATAATCATGCTCATCATAGGAATTACCGGAACATTAGGCGCAGGAAAAGGAACCATTGTTGATTACCTGGTTCAGGAAAAAGGATTTGTGCATTTTTCGGTCCGGGGATATATTACCGACGAAATAATCCGGCAGGGATTGCCGGTAAACCGCGACAGCATGGTGGTTGTAGCCAATGGGCTGCGAGCCGCCAATTCGCCATCCTATATTATCGATCAGCTTTACGAACAGGCTTTGTTAACAGGTAAAAACTGCATTATCGAAAGCATCCGCACACCCGGCGAAGTGGAATCGCTGCGCGAAAAAGGAAATTTCCTGCTTTTTGCTGTGGATGCCGACCCGGTTTTACGCTACGATCGCATAGTAATGCGCAATTCCGAAACCGACCGTATTTCGTTCGAAACTTTCGTCAATAACGAAGAACGCGAAATGCAGTCGAACGATCCTAACAAACAGAATATCGGGAAGTGTATTGCACAGGCGGATTACATTTTATTTAACAATTCAAGCGTGGCTGAACTTCACAAACAGATTGAAGTTGAGCTACATAAACTGAATCTGTAGAGCCGGATTCAAATCGGGTTTTTACTCGCCTGATTCGGGTTTTTGAATTCCATGAATTTTCGCCGGAATGACTATTTT
>CAIXAQ010000875.1 GCA_903917425.1 uncultured Bacteroidales bacterium | reverse complement strand
TGTAGCAAAACACCAGCTTCACGTGCTCCCCGGATGTTGTTCAACCCTTCCAAGCCTTGTTTTGCGAGCTTTACCGAGGTGTACATCTGTGTGAAATTTATATAAAGCCTTGATCTTTTATTCGCCCATTGCCTATTTTTAAAGGAGCTCATGAGACCGCTGCGCTAAGTTGGTCCTTTTGTATCAAGACAAAAGGACAAGAAAATAAATAAAAACTATTTCAAGAGAAAATTGCAAAAAACAATAGCACCTCAAAATAAGAATTAGCCCAGATTTCACAGAAAATTATTTATCAGTTTTAATTGAAATTAATTGAAAAACTGCTAAAGGCAGTTTAAAATCTGTGTAATCCGTGTAATCTGTGGCAAAAATGCATTTTGATCAGACTGATTAGTCGCAAAATTCTGATTGCCGGAAATGATGTAATATCAGAATGGCTGGCAGCCAAAGATTTAAAGACTTTTGGGTGAAATTCCCAGGCACCGGATTGTGATGAGGCCATCGGGGTGTGCAGTCAGCAACCTGGTATTTATTTGTTAGTGAACGAAATATGTACCTGAAACAGGCCGATACGAATTACTTTTTGGGGGCTAAAGTATTCATTTTGAAGAACTATTCGCTTTTTTATTCAATTCCTTTGTCAGTATTACCTTACGAAAATATCCTATATCGCTTACACCCGTTTATTCTCTATCCTACCCTAAAAAACATGTATTGGTTTTACATTTGTGTTTTATTGTACAACTTCCATGAAGGTGTTATTTGCCGATGATTCAGGCCTTATCCTTGACCGCTTGCGCGACATGCTCAGTATTTATAAGCATGTGGAGATCGTTGGCTCCGTTAAAAACGGCACCGACACACTTGAAGCCCTGCGCAGGCTGAAGCCCGATCTGGCCATTGTTGATATTAGTATGCCCGGTTTGAGCGGACTTGAAGTGTTAAACGAGATCAGGAAAGAGAATAAGACCATCAAAGTTATTATCCTCACTTTTTTTTCGCCGGACTATTACCGTCAAATGGCATTCAGTTCCGGTGCCGATTATTTCTTCTCGAAAGTCGACGATTTTGATAAAGTTTCAGGAGTAGTAGAGGAAATGCTTAAAAAGGAGCAAGTTCAGAATATAACATTAAATTAAAAATGAAAAAGCCAGCAGGCTTGCAATACTTATACATTTCGTGTTCTGGTTTAATGTTTTTTGATTCATTACTGAAATAGTATGCCGGAAAAATTATCAAGTTAAAAGATAAGCTGCCACTATCAAATTTCACGATTTTATGTTAAAGCACCTCAATGCGACTACTTCAGTAAAAGCATGTAGGAATTCTACTACAAATAAATAGTCCTTATCCTACACTCATTTATCATTTATCCTACAATAAATCCAGCCAATACATCATAAGATTGCATATAAAAATAGGTCAGATATTAAAATCCTGTTAATCAAGCTTATATATTAATAAAAGAGAAGTAAATGTCGGATACACGCAGCCGTTTTAAGATTTCACGGACTTTAATGCCAGATTCTGCTATGCCTGTTGAAAATCCGGCAAACAGGCGAATGGATCACATATTTCCTTCCCGTTGCCTGGAAAACATGATTTTACACTTTATGACATTTTCGGCCCTGCTGCTGGCCAATAACGGCATGGCGCAAACCAGAACGCAAAGTGTTTTTGTCAAAAATTTCATGCTCTGCAGTTCTGCGAAAATACAGGAAGACGCTGCAAAACTGTCGGCCCATAACCGAAATACTGTTTTCATTCCAGGCAGCAAGTTTCATCAAACTTTTGCCTTATTGCGCTTATCGTTTACCCATAATTCCGACAGTGGACCGCCTTAGTAATTTCAACTGAGTATAATTTTTTTTACCCGATATCATAAATTTTAAAAACAAAAACAATGAAAAAATTTTTACTTTTTACTTTAGCGCTACTTTTTGTTACGCTGAGTAGCTGGGCGCAACCGCCAGACATTAACAATTCGACCTGGGTAGGATGGACTGATAAAGGAAGTTCAATTGCCACCGGAGTTTGGGCTTCTGGAGACAAGATATCTGATTACCAGATCTTTTCTACAGTCTTTATTTATGACAATGCAAACCCGGTGCCCGGCACAAGTTCAGGTTTTACTCCGGGGCATAAGATCATGGCGGTTGGAATCAGGAATAATAGCGGAACGACCGGTTCCCCTTCAAT
>CAIXAQ010000874.1 GCA_903917425.1 uncultured Bacteroidales bacterium | reverse complement strand
TGACAAAGCTGATGCGTTTTTCGACAAACTTTTGTCTCACTTCAGGAAATAGTGTCCGAAGGTCAAAAGTAATACTCGGCAGGATATCCACAAATTTATCGTTGATCTCCTTACTCACTGTGAGCAAACCATCAATAGCATTGCTCGCATTAAAATCGAATCCCGAAAAGATATTTTCAAGGTTTTGCTGTTCATAAGCGAGTATTTCTTCCACCAGCCCCGACTCATTGCCAAATGCCTGTATCAAAACCTCGAGTGGCAGATTCAGGTCTTTCGCCAGGTTCTGGAAAATAAATTCACCGGATTTATACCCGGAGAGCAGTTTCCGCACTTCTTCAACCAATGGGAAGTTGTATTCTTGCATAATTTATAAGGTATTTTGCCGCAGTGCTGGCACACTGATATAGGTTAATTATACGGTTTACTGTGATGTTTAAAGGTGCAAAAAACTTCTGAAAAGTTGTATCTCCATAAAAATCAGCGCAACTCATTCTAAAAAATGTCGTCAGCGTGTGTTCATGCAACAATGGGGAAGCAATGGAAAACGACTGAAACAGCTTTATAAAATATTCTAAACAAACTGTAACAACCGAAGTTTCTGTTTTGTTTTATTCTTGTAAATGACACGAATTCAACATCGAACATTTATCGCGTATCTACTTCTGATAAACGATCTTGCGTTGTTTATTGATACCATTTCCTGTGAGCGAAAAGTAATACACCCCTGAAGGCAGTTTATATTTGGAGGGATCAAACTCTTCGATATACTTTCCAGGCTGAACCAATGAATTTTCGATCAGCGAGGCTACATTGTTCCCGTAAATATCGTTCACAGAAAGACTTATTACGGTCGGAGAATGAAGCTTGAAGGAGAATACAGTGCTTTCGCTGAAAGGATTTGGAAATATCTGCTCAATTGCAAATGGAATAGCCGGCTCTTCGGGTAAACCGGTAAAATAAGAATCGATAATGGCTGTATAAGCATATAGATTGCTGCTTTCGAGCCTGGTCCATATAGGGCGTACAACATTATTATGTGCTGAAATACCGGTGTAGTCACCAAAAAACACATTCGAATTCGGTATAAAAGGGCTTTGGCTGACTTTAAAATTTTCGAAAGTTTCGCCACCATCCTTCGAAACTGCCATAAAAACATCGGTACGGGTATCGGGATAGTTTCGCCTGTCGTAAAACACAAACCAGATATACCCTGTAACCTGATCGACTGTCATCCAGGTAAAAAACTGTTGTTTACCCGGCGCATCGTCATTTACACGGCGGGGTGCCGACCATGTAGCGCCTTTATCAGTCGATTTTACCATCCAGACATCCACATCCTGTATAGTACCGGTATTGTTCCTTTCGTCGGTCCAGTTGATGTATATTGTTCCGCGGTTTGGGCCATTACTCAAATCGCAGCAGGTAACCGGCAGCCCGTTTGACCTGTATATTCCTGGCACCGAATAATCCCAGCCACCGGGAATATCACTTACAAAAATATCGTGATCGAGCCATGTTTGTCCTCCATCAAGCGAGCGGTCGAACATCAGCCCGGCAGGCCCGGCCCAGGCCACATAAATCTCGCCGTCAGGTCCTGCAGACGGAACAGCTCCTTCCACGGTGCTGTCGCTGTCGATGCAATCACCCGAAACTTCGTTGATCTGGATGGCATTGCTCCAGGTCAATCCCTGGTCAGATGATTTCGAAAACATAATATTCGATTTGTTATCCGGAAGATTGGAACCGTATTCGTCGAATTGTGTCCAGCTAACATAAATTTCATTGTTCTGCGGATTTACACATGCCCATTCTTTGTCCTGTTGTTTCGGACTGTTCTTACCCATTCCGGAACCGTTGCTCCAGGTTAAGCCACTATCAGTCGATCGCTGGCAAACAATCTGATCGAGCCAATATATCGCGTTGGGGCAGGAGAGATGCAGATAATAGAAATACCCGTTAGTGTCAATTACAAAGCAAGGGTCGCCACAAACACCTATGGTTGAAGTTATTGCATTGCGATTCCAGGTTTGACCTCCATCATAAGAAGCATAACATGAATTTAAGTTTGCGCCGGCAATGATCTGGTTGGTGTTTTTGGGATTGATAAAAATGCTTGTCTCGTTTGGACTTTCTACATCGCTGATCATCACATTTGGAAATTGCGCCCAGGATGCAAATGAACCAAGCAGCAGCAGTAAAGTTAGCCAAAACGGAAATTTTTTTGTCTTCATAACCTCTTGTTTGATAGCATATAACTGCATTTTAAACTATTTGATATCCTGCTTTTCCCATTCAGAAAATGGATTCCTGGCAAGATATGAATTATAGTAACGGGCATCACCCGTTACTTCCGTACTAAGCCATTCGGGTTTGTCGAATAAATCATCCTCCGAACTCAGTTCAATTTCAGCAACAACCAGGCCATCATTCTCTCCGAAAAATTCATCCACTTCAAACGTGAATTTTCCCGATGGCACCAGGTAACGGGTTTTATCGATAATTCCGGGTTCGCATAAAGCAAGCAATTCATGGGCTTCGGAAACAGGAATTTCTTTCTCCCATTCAAACCGGCTCATGCCTGATGAATTCGAAATTCCTTTAATTGTCAGAAATCCTGAGTTTCCCTTAATCCGTACTCTCACAACCCGTTCAGGCACCGATGACAAATATCCCTGCATAATCCGGGTTGAATTATACGCAGAGAATTGAAATCCTTTTCTTACCAGAAACTTTCGCTCTATTTCCTGTGGCATATGCTCTATAAAAAGTATGTGTACTGTAAAGAAATATTTTCCGTCCGACTAACGATCCGTAACAGGTTTGTTTCACAAAGGTATTTGTTTTATCGCCTTGTATCAAATCCCATGGCTTATATTTACTTTTACCAAAAATTAGGTTTACCATGGACAATTCCGAATTCAGGGAATGGGCGCACCGCCTAGCCGACCGCATGGCCGATTATTACGAAAATATTGAGAGTTACCCGGTAAAATCGGCAGTGAAACCAGGCGAAATCAGTTCCAAACTTCCCGGTTTACCACCTGATGCGAATGAAGATATGGCTAAAATCATGGGCGATAGA
>CAIXAQ010000873.1 GCA_903917425.1 uncultured Bacteroidales bacterium | reverse complement strand
TTATTGATCATAACAAACTGCACTTTATTACAAACCTCCCGATAAATCCTGTCGATTCCATTCAAATATAAAAAAACTTCTATGTCAATAATTTTCATTATCTTCGCTCGGTAAAAAATTGAATCAATTTTTTCACAGGCACTTAAAAATTGACAGGAACGCTGTAGACTGCTTCCTACAATTGCTTTGAAAAAATCAGGGATTTTTTATTTCATTCGCGCTCAAACAGTATTACTATTCCGTTTCTTTTCTATTAAATCTAGAAATGCTTGTAATGCAATATGAAAAAGCAAGATTCAGTTGCTCATAAATACACTTCGCTCCGGCAAAAAGCCGAAGAGATTTTGGCTCGTAAACTCCCGGAAACAACCTCAGGATTGTCGGAGAATGACATGCAACATCTGATTTACGAGTTACAGGTACACCAGGTTGAACTCGAATTACAGAACCATGAACTTAAACTGGCCAAAGAACTTGCAGAAACTACTTCTGAAAAATATACCGAACTCTATGATTTTGCGCCATCCAGCTATTTCACATTAACAAAAGAAGCAGAGATTGTTGCATTAAACCTTTGCGGGGCGGAAATGCTGGGTGGAGAACGATCTAAACTGCTTCACAGTCACTTTGGTTATTTTATTTCCAAGAAAAACAGACCACAATTCGATCATTTTCTGAACGATGTTTTTAGCAGCAGTTCTAAAAAATTCTGCGAATTAACTCTAACCCACAAGGATGCTTCAATAAAGCATGTTTATCTTAGCGGAGTAAGGATCGGAAATGAAGATCAATGCTTTTTGACTGCACTCGATATTACGGGGATCAAAATCGCAGAAGAAAATTTAAAGCTGACAAATGCCCGCCTACGCAGTTTCATCAATTCGGATCTTATAGGAATTATCATTGCTACTGATAATGGAAATATCATTGAGGCCAATGATCATTATCTCAACCTGATCGGATTTACCAGGGCCGAATTCGAGACCGGAAAGGTGAATTGGCGGGCTATCACGCCTGCTGAATGGTTGCCATCCGACGAAAAAGCTTTAGCCGAATTACGCGAGAATGGCAAATGCACACCTTACGAAAAAGAATACCTGCGCCCTGATGGAACGCGTATAGCCGTGCTGATAACCGACGCTATTATACAGGGTGAAGGAGAGCAAATACTGGGATTTATCCTCGATATTACCCACCGAAGGCAAACGGAACAAGCTTTGCAAGAAATTAACGAACTGCTTTCACTTTTCATGAAGCATTCGCCTATACATTCGTTTATCAAAAAAGTTTCACCCGGCGAAAGCCTCGTTCTTAAAGCAAGTGAGAATTATAAAGATATGATCGGCGTTACCGGCTCCGATATGGCAGGTAAAACGATGTTTGAATTATTCCCACACGAATTTGCCGTAAAAATTACTGACGATGACTGGGCCGTGGTTTCCACAGGAAATGCGATTACTCTTGAAGAAGATTTGAACGGGCGAAACTATACCACCATAAAATTTCCGATTTACAGAGATAAGGATAAACTGCTTGCCGGGTATACAATTGATATTACCGAACGCAAACAGGCCGAGAAAGCATTGGTCGAAAGCCGCGAACTTTACCGCGATTTAATCGAACTGGCTGCAGATGGAGTGCTGGTGGGATCGCACGAAGGAGTGATTATCGATGCAAACTCCTGTATTTGTGCCATGTCGGGAAAGACAAAAGAAGACCTTATTGGCCGGAATATAAACGATTCCATTTTTTCGCCGGACAGTCTGAGGCTGGTGCCCATGCAGTTCGGCAGGCTTATAAATGGCGAAGTAGTTGTAAGCGAGCGGAATATACTGCGGCCCGATGGTTCGGAAATTGCTATTGAAATGCGCTCCAAAATGATGCCCAACGGAACTTATCAATCCATCATCCGCGACATAACCGAACGCAAACAGGCCGAAGAACTCTTACGCAAAAAAAATGCGGAACTCTTTAAATTGAATGTGGAGAAAGACAAGTTATTTTCTATCATTTCGCACGACCTGCGAAGCCCTTTCAACATCTTCCTGGGCTATACACAAATGATGGTAGAAAGCCTGCCAAAATTAGATATGGACGAGATTCAGGTAATGGCTGAAAGCATGAAAAGTTCAGCCAATAATCTCTACAGTCTTCTTGAAAATCTTTTGGAGTGGTCGCGTATGCAAAGAGGCATTATCAAATTTGAACCAAAGCCGTTTTTGCTCATGGAAAACGTTGAGAATTGTCTGAGATCGAATGTAGACTCAGCGAATGCAAAGGGAATATACATTCATCTTAATTTCGATGACGAACTGGAAGTATTTGCCGATTCCAAAATGCTGGAATCTACCTTTCGTAACTTAGTTTCCAATGCTATAAAATTTACGCCCAAAGGCGGCAAAATTACTATAAAGGCTAATCCGATTGGCGGCAACAGGGTTGAGATTTCTGTCAGCGACAATGGTATAGGAATGAATAAAAATATGCTGAATAAACTTTTCCGCATTGATGAAAATATAAACCGTAAAGGCACTAACGGAGAACCAAGCACCGGGCTTGGACTATTACTGTGCAAGGATTTTATCGATTTACAGGGTGGAACTATTTGGGCTGAAAGTGAAGAAGGCAAAGGAAGTAAGTTTAGTTTTACTTTGCCTGAAAAGGAAGAAATGCGGTAATGTGGTAATGTGGTAATGTGGTAATGCGATAATGTGATAATGTGATAATGCGGTAATGTGGTAATACGGTAATATGGTAATGCGATAATGTGGCAATGTGATAATGTGGTAATGCGATAATGTGATAATGCGATAATGCAGTAATTCGAGAACAGGATAATTTGAAAGTTTGCGGATATAAAACTTTGCGGGTAGAAGATGGGAAGGATTTAAGATTATAAAATACTCAAATTGCAGTTCTTTAACTAACACAGCAGAGCCACGAAATGGCGAAATATCCGCAACCGTGGGTGCTAACCCTCGGAGAATAACCGGGGGCGCTAACTCTCGTAAGATAATATCAAGTCCTGACCCACTGAATCAGAACAAGATTCACTTATTCAAAGAAGTGAAGAGTAACGAACAAATCAGGATAAATACTTCAGGAACAACTCCATTCCTTTAACTTTTGCTTCATCAAGGGAATAGCTGATATCGTTTTTAAGATACGAAATCAGTTCTTGTTCGCTGATATGCAGTTTGCCGGCAACAATGACTGAATCTTCGCGATGATCAACACCCCAGGCCAATGCCGACTGAAATGCTTTAACAAACTCAGCAGGCAAAGTTTTCCGTGAAATCCAGACTGCAAAAACGAAAGGTAAACCTGTAAACCTGATCCATTCGCCGGCAAGGTCATAGCAATATGGATATTGATTACTCAGCCCGAAAGTTTTATCGCCAATCAGCACCATACCTTCGTCAATGCCTGGTTTTCCTTTCAATTCAGCCAGGCTTTTCCAGTCTGGATCAATCTTCCAGAAATGCTTTGCTAAAACCTTTACCAGGTTCACCGAGGTCCGGCTGTCCGTATCGAGGTAAATAGTCTTTATTTCCGTAAAGGCCGCATTTGCAAGGAGTAAGACTGATTTTACATCCTTATCAGCTCCAATGCACAGGTTACCAATCAGTTGATAATCTGATATCCCAGGTAACGCACCCACAGGAATTAAACCGATGTCAGCTTCATCGGAAATGATTTTTCGGGCACATTCTGATGGAACATCAAGGCTCAGGTCAAAATTGCCAAGCAAACCCGAATGCGTTAATCCATAAATAAAAGGCAAAGTATTATAGTAAGAAACAGCAGTGATACGGTAAGGTTTCATGCTGCGAATTTATAAAAAATAACATATTGAAGAGCCTTCAAATAATAATGAGATGCTGCTATTTTCACTAAAAGAAAATTACTACCTTTGCACCCCATTTTAGCAGTACAAAGTTCAGCTCTTTCGGTAAGTTGATTAATGTAACTGGCTACAAATTAACCTAATGTTAATCAGGTCGAACCGGAAGACCGCAATTAGAATACATATTATGAATGACGACGTTAATGTTAACGACGAAGTAAACAATGTTGAAGAAGCTGCCGAAGTAACAGCTAATGAAGTAGTTGAAGCTGTCGAAGCTCCGGTTGCTGAAGTTGAAACCGCAGTTGAAGAAGTTGTTGCTGAAGCTGCTCCGGCAGTTGAAGAAGTTGTTGCTGAAGCTGCTCCGGCAGTAGAAGAAGTTATTGTTGAAGCTGCTCCGGCAGTTGAAGAAGTTGTTGCTGAAGAAGCACCAGTTGCTGAAGAAGTTGTTGCTGAAGAAGTTGTTGCTGAAGCTGCGCCAGTTGCAGAAGAAGTTGTTGCAGAAGTAGCACCAGTTGCAGAAGTTGTTGTTGCAGAAGCGGCACCTGTAGTTGAAGAAATTGTTGCAGAAGTAGCTCCGGTTGTTGCAGAAGCTCCAAAGGCTCCAAAAGCACCTGAAGTGATGGTTGCACCTGTTGATTTTGACTGGAATGCTATCGGAAAGAAACACGAAGCTTATGCTCCGGCTGACCGTAAGCGTCTGGAAGAGATTTACGACAAAACCCTTAGCTCAATCGGCGACCACGAAGTACTCGAAGGACTGGTTGTTGGACTCACCAACCGTGAAGTGGTTGTAAACATTGGATTTAAATCCGATGGAGTAATCCCGGTTTCGGAAGTACGCTACAATCCCGATCTCCGGATTGGCGATAAAATCGAGGTTTATGTTGAAAACCAGGAAGACATGGGCGGACAGCTCCAACTTTCGCACAAAAAAGCACGTATTCTCCGTTCGTGGGAGCGTGTTAACAGCGCCTTCGAAACACAGGAAATTATCAATGGTTTTGTAAAATGCCGTACCAAAGGAGGTCTTATCGTTGACATCTTCGGTATCGAAGCTTTCCTTCCAGGCTCACAGATTGACGTTAAGCCTATCCGCGACTACGATCAGTATGTTGAGAAAGTTATGGAATTCAAAATCGTTAAGATCAACCACGAATACAAAAATGTGGTTGTTTCGCACAAAGCACTTATCGAAGACGAACTTGAAGCTCAGAAAATCGAAATTATTTCGAAACTCGAAAAAGGCCAGGTTCTTGAAGGAATCGTTAAAAATATTACATCCTACGGTGTATTTATCGACCTTGGCGGTGTTGACGGACTTATCCACATCACCGACCTTTCATGGGGACGTATTAATCACCCTGAAGAAATCGTTCAGCTTGATCAGAAAATCAATGTTGTCATCCTCGATTTCGACGAAAACAAAAAACGTATCGCCCTTGGTCTTAAACAACTTAGTG
>CAIXAQ010000872.1 GCA_903917425.1 uncultured Bacteroidales bacterium | reverse complement strand
CTCATGCTCGTCAGAAAATCCGATTTGGCGATGTTTGCAGCCTGCGCAGCCTCTTTGGCCCTGATCACCTCTTCTTCAGCTTGTTTACGAACGGTAATATCGACAAATGACTCAACCAGGCACTTTCGGTTGTTAAAAACAGTATGAACCACCGATTTAAGGATCGGAATTTTTTCGCCGTGCACATTGAGCAAAACTTTTTCGGTCGATCTCAGATCTGATTCTAAACCGGTCAATTTACAGTCACCACATGTAGTGGGACAAATATAATCATGGCATACATTACCGATTATTTCTTCTTTCGAAGCTCCGTAAAGGTTTGCTCCTTTTTGATTAATAAATGAGATATGATGAGTTTCCAGGTCTATTATCATTACTCCAACATCCTGTGAATCAAGAATTTCTCTTAATGAGTATTCACTTTCTTTTAACGAAATCTCCATTTTTTTATGATCTTCGATCAAATTGAGAAGAGATTCGATTAACAAGGAAGCCATGTTGGCATCGGTGTCCGACCCTTCAACAATTTGTGTCGGATTCAGGGTGGAAATAGCAATTTTAATTTTACGGATTATATCTTTTTGATTATCAGCATCTTGTTTTTGCTGTAGGTAAGCATCACGCAGTTCTTGCGAGCTGATATCAAGGGAGTTTTGATACAAGCGGGCATCGTCCTCAAGGCTATTGTACGAATCGCTGACATCGAGCAAAAAATTCCTCATCTCATCAGTCATAACCGGATCGGATCCAAAATGACGCTTTACCTGACGTTGCAATAACCTGTTCAGTCCCTGATTCATAAAGTAAAATTATATTTCTTTAAAAACAGTTATTGTCATAGTTTGATTGTGAAGTTCACAATGTTTTTCAAAAGGCCTGACCGGGCTTATTTCTCCATACGAATAAAACCCTGCTATTGCCGTTGCTGTGCCTAATACCTCGCGTACACTTTCAAGTTCCTCCTCAATGCGCTGTTTCAGAACGAGTTTACGGCCAATACAGCTTATAAGTATTGCCAGATCAGGAGTATTATTTTGCAGACTGATTCTTGACATTTCGGCAGCTCCGGAGGCACCGTCAATCAAATTATTGAAATTAGATTTCATCAGACGTACATAACAACCTTCGGGAATATCGCCTGCAAAAACCATACTTCCATTGGTTTCATCTATTGACAATATAGTTCTAACAATCTGAGTTTGCGAATCATCGAGCATAAAACTCAAGGGGAAAAGCAATGCCGACGACGGAAGGTTGGCCGCATGAACACCGAGGTATTTTTTATACAGTTCCAGAGCCGGAACACCATCAACTTCGAATAAAATATTAGCTTTTGATTTGGTAACCAGCCTGTCGACACCAAAAGAATCCCAGCCTCCCATAGACCCGTATCCTATCTGAATATTCTGCCCATAAAATCCAATAGCCAGCAAAATATTCTTTTCACCGGGCTTATTATGGACAATTACAGTTTCTGCAAAGTCCGCCTGATCTCCTGCCAGGCCTCCTGTAACGGATACTTTATCATTGAGGCTGGAATTGAGGCCTTTGGCGAGTTCGCTGCCATTAATATTGAGACCCTCGGACAATACAAACACATGAGCGAGATCCTGAGTGTCAAGCTTACCTACAAGTCTTTCGCCTATGCCGAAGCTATCTTCCATTGAATCAATTTGTTCGCTGGAAACTTTAACCGTTGTTTTTTCAAAATGGACTGCTGTACAAACAATACTATTGTTAAATATCATATCCTGCCATATTTCGCCGGAGGTAGAACAGCCGACAATTTCAGAATTTGGATACCTGGCCCTGATTGAATCGAAATGTTGCTGTTGCTTAAGTAGATCCTTATGACCAAATACAAAAACAAGTTGGGCTATTTCTCTAAGGTTATTGTCGCTTTTGGTTTCCCATCCTTTAGCATTCGAAAAGATTAATTGTTCTGACCGCATAAATGTTAAAATTAGACAAAATAACCAATTTGCTTTTATTCAAGTGTAAAAGTAAGAAAATATTATTGGGAATTATAAACATTTTTTTCTTATTCAGTCCATACTTTGTGTTTGGCTAATCCTTATTTTGAGTTGTAATTGAAATGTACCCTGATCCCAACTCAGATCCTGATATTGAGCTTTTTACTTTTTACCCAAAACTCTGTCAGGCCCGGTAGGGGGCAAAAAATAACCCCAAAAAAGGCTTTCAGAAAATGCTGCCCTTGTTGGTCGGAGGTATTACCCGCAATACGTGGTATGAAAGTTGGCACAAATCCAGGCTTTGTTGTTGGGTATTGTAATGCACATACCACCTCTAACACTCAAAATGAATTTTGG
>CAIXAQ010000871.1 GCA_903917425.1 uncultured Bacteroidales bacterium | reverse complement strand
GTTCGGGTGGTAATACGTCCAGGGACCGGTTTCGCGGCAGTCGGAATAGGAACCTTGGTATTCTATTTTTCCATCGTGATAATAATGGGTTGACAGGCCATTCATCAGACCGCCTTTATATATTTTTTCGTACTCAAGGCCTCCTTCGATATAATAGAATTTGTATGAACCGTTGAATTCGCCGTCGCGATAAGTGATTTCCATCATGGGTTTGCCGTCAGGAAACCAGGTAGATTCCACGCCATTTTCTTTGCCATTCAGGTAGTGGGCCTCAATTTGTTTTTTGCCTGATGGAAATAAGGAAACAACGGTTCCGGTATAGGGCGTTTTTTCGCTTTTCAGGTATAGGAGCCCGTTTCGCTCCTCCGTCTGTTTGGGTTCAACACTGTTCTGAGCCGAAATGGCATAGGAAGAAATGATGAAAAACAGGATGAAAATGTATTTTATCATATGGCTTTTATGTTTGCTTATTATGAGTCATTTGGCGCTGCTGTTTATTCCATGGGTGAATTGGATTTGCCGGAAGACCGAAGACCGAAGTCGGAAGTTTCCAGGGCAACATTCTTTACCCCATGAGAGCAAGGCTTTGTTCTCCCATTATAGATTATTCTACTTACTTTTCTTTAGTATTGTAAGGTAAAATCTCAAAGTAGCACCTTCTTCTGACTTCTGTCTACTGTCTTCTGACCATCTAAAATCTAACCTGTTCAATTCGAGGTAGAAACAAAAAGTGATGCATCGCTACCGCAACTGCTGCAAATACAAATGTATCGTTTTTTCCAGGCCAAGGTATAAAGCTTCACTCACTAAGGCATGACCAATGGAAACTTCCATAATTTCAGGAATGGTGCGAACCAGGTACCATAGATTATTCAGGTCGAGGTCGTGCCCGGCATTGATTCCCAGGCCGTTTTGAATGGCGATTCTTGAAGCCTCCGCGTATGGAGCTATAGCCATAATGCGATCAAGCGGGTAGTTTTGAGCGTAAGCTTCAGTATAAAGTTCGATACGGTCGGTTCCGGTTTGGGCAGCGCAGGATACCATTTCGGCAATCGGATCGACAAAAATGGAAGTCCGGATACCGTGTGATTTGAACTCTGAAACAATCTCCTTTAAGAACGATTTATGCTTCTTCGTGTCCCAACCGGCATTGGAAGTAATCACATCGTGCGAATCGGGGACCAGCGTTACCTGTGCAGGTTTAACCTCAAGCACCAGATCGATAAATTGTTGAATAGGATTGCCTTCGATGTTGAATTCTGTTTTAATCAGGGGGTATATTTCATACACATCGCTATACCTGATATGGCGTTCGTCGGGACGGGGATGAACGGTTATGCCCTGCGCACCGAATAATTCGCAATCGATAGCTGCTTTAAGCACATCGGGCATATTTCCGCCCCGGGCGTTACGAATTGTAGCAATTTTATTAATATTTACACTTAACTTTGTCATCACCAATTTTTATGCTGCAAATTTACAAAACAGCAGGCTTGGTTTTACAGCTTGAGGCACGATATTTGAGCCTACTGAATTATGATAGCAAAAGAACTTATATCAGGCGATGTGCTGCCACTTAAAACTTCCGATACCGGGCTTACGACCTTGCATTGGTTTGATGAGTTCAAGGTTTCGCACCTTCCGGTTGTCAGCGATTCGCAGTTGCTGGGGCTTGTTTCGGAGGCCGATATTTATGCCGAAGGTTCTTTCGAAGAGCCGATCTGGAGCCTGCAGCTTCAGTTGCAGAACATTTCGATCCTGCAATCGAAGCATATTTACGAAGCCATGAAGCTTTTTGCCGACTATAAGCTCACCACCTTGCCGGTGGTTGACGAAAAAGGGACCTACCTTGGTGTAATAACCCTGGCCGATATTGTCGAAAAAATGGCTGCCACTGCCGCTGTCAGCAACCCGGGAGGAATACTTGTACTCGATCTGAATGCAAACGATTTTTCGATGGTTGAAATCTCGAGGATCATTGAAGATAACGATGCTAAAATGCTGAGCTTTTATGTGACTTCGCCCACCGATTCAACCCGCCTGGAGCTTACGTTGAAACTAAATAAAATTGATATTCAGCCTGTAATACAATCGTTTTTACGCCACAATTATACGATCAAAGCATCGTTTTTCGAAAGCGATTATTTCGACAATCTTCGCGAACGCTACGATCTCCTGATGACTTATTTAAACGTCTGATCCCGATTCATGTTTTTTCGATTTATAAAACCGTCAGTTTATGCAGCACCGGTCTTGGTTTTGCTTAATCTGTTGTTTTTCAGTTTATTGCCGGTTGCAGCCCAGACAAACGAAATTGAGAAAAAGGTTATAGTAAATTCAATAGAACTGTCGGGAAATAAAAAAACACTGGATTATGTTGTTTTTCGAGAGCTGCAGTTTGCTGCGAACGACACTGTTTCGCTGTCGAAATTCGGCATAATGGTTTACCAATCGCGGTTAAACCTGCTGAATACTTCGCTTTTTAATTTTGTAACCATCGATACTGTTATTAAAATAAGTGCAGAGTCGATACCAAGAGTAAATGTAAAAATAGAACTACTCGAACGCTGGTATATCTGGCCTGTTCCAATCATTAAAATCACGGATCGCAATTTCAATGCCTGGTGGCAAACGCGCGATTTTACCCGTATCAATTATGGCGTTGACGTGAAATGGTATAATTTCACCGGACGAATGGATGAGTTGGATGCCGTTATTCAGTTTGGAAAAAATCACCAGTTCAGCGTAGCTTATCTTAATCCCTATATAGACAAAAACAAGCATCTTGGATTGGGATTTGAGGCCGGTTACAAGAAAAACCGGGAAACCGGTTACTTAACAAGGGAAGATAAACTTTTATTTGCATTTGTGCCTGATGGCTTATCCGCCGAGAAATATTTTGTTGCCAAAACATCCTATCGCAACTCTATTTTTACTTCACACAATTTTGACATCGGATACCGGAATCTTTCCTTCAGTGATTCGCTCCTGGCTCTAAACAGTGATTACAGCTACCCGGATGTTAATCAGCCTTCATTTTTGTTCGTCTATTACAGGCTCAAAATCGACCATCGCGATATAAAATACTACCCGCTTAAAGGCTGGTATATCGATCTGGAGTTGAATAAATCGGGACTGGGCCTGGCTTTCGAGAAACCGGTAAATGTAGCGTGGGCAAAAACAACCACAAGGCTATATTCTCAATTGGCTGCGCGTTGGTATACCGGAATTTCATTCATAGGAAAAGTGTCGGCAGGGGCATGGCAGCCCTATTTTTTAATGCAAGGCCTGGGCTATAACCGCGATTATGTGCGTGGTTACCAGTATTATGTGATTGATGGCAAACATTTTGGCGTTGTGCGTTCAAACGTAAAATTTGCCCTCGTGCCCGAACGTACCCGGGAAATAGGGTTTATTCCCACACCAAAATTCGGACGTATTCACTACGCCTTATATATAACGGCTTTCGCTGATGCAGGATATGTGTGGCAGCCGCAATGGATTGGGTTAAATAATAATGTCCTTCCACAAACCTGGCTTGCCGGTGCAGGACTTGGACTCGACCTGGTAACATATTACGACAAAGTTGTCAGGATTGAATATGCCATTAACAGATCGGGAGAAAGTGGTATCTTTATTCACTTTATAGCCGGAATCTGAGAGATTACGTAAGTTTCAGATTTATGGCTGTGGATGAAGATTTTTCCTTTTACGAGGGGTGAGGGGCGACAGGGAGAAGGGGCGACCGGGAGAATTAAGTAATAAATTAGTGGGATAGCCTTGGTTTTCTACATAAAAAAGGCTCAGTTTCCCCAAATTTATACAATATCTGAAGCAAATCTGACTGAAATAACGGGTATTCAACTGGGGTGTAAAACATATAAAATCATAAAAAAGTGAAAATTGCATTATTTGGAAAAGCATTTAATCCCGACCACATTGAGTACTTTCGCATTCTTACCGAAGCACTCGAAAGCAGGGGCTGCAAACTCATCGTCTGGAAACCTTTCCATGATTTTTTGAAAGATAAAATTGCTTTCCGGCAGGATGTGAAAATTTTTAACAATCATGCTGAACTCAAAGGGCAAGCTGATTTGCTTTTTTCGGTTGGCGGCGATGGAACTATGCTCGATGCAGTAAGGCAGGTGCGCGATTCGGGCATTCCCATTGTCGGAATCAATTTGGGGCGGATGGGCTTTCTGTCGAGCATTCCGCGCGACGAAATCATTCCTGCGGTTGATGACATTATTGAAAAACGCTATCGTATTGTAAAGCGGACCCTGATTTGCCTGCAATCCCCGGCAAACTTATTCAGCGATTTTAATTATGCCTTTAATGAGCTGTCTATCAACAAAAAAGAAAATTCGTCGCTGGTAGTTGTGCATGTGTGGGTCAACGACCAACAGCTACACTCCTATTGGGCCGATGGGCTGATAGTTGCAACTCCAACCGGATCAACGGCTTACTCTTTGAGTTGCGGAGGTCCTATTATCACACCCGATTCAAGTAATTTCGTCATTACTCCCATCGCGCCGCACAATTTATCTGTACGTCCCGTCGTTATTCCCGACAGCAGCCTCATACGCATCAGGATTGACAGTCGCGAACAGCAGGCATTGCTTGGACTCGACTCGCAATCTACTCTCATTTCTCCTGAAAACGAACTGGTTGTGGGTAAAGCCGGATTCGAAATAAACCTGGTTCAACGACTGAATGAAAACTTTTTTTCAACAATACGGGCAAAACTTAACTGGGGATCTGACATTCGCAATTAAGGTTCATTCCAGGTTAAATACCGCTTGCTTTCCCGCCGCTTACCCTTGGGCTTCATGACCTGGCTGCAATTGTTCAATTTTTAAAAATGAATATTGTGTGTTCCCTATTAATTTATGAAGTGGTTATTGTATGTTGAAGCAAGACTCGTGTATCGAACTAATAAAACAGGTTTCGATTTTCCCGCCTTTCCTGTTTCAGGTTGTACATCTTTTAAACGGCCAATAAGTTGAAAACCAAAATCATAGCATCCAACAATACTATGCGCACCGCATCAATAAAAAAACTACCTTTGCACCCTTCAAAAAATATGCGTAAAACCAGTCTTTTATTCTTCTGTATGGTGCTTTTTGCGTCTCTCACTTTTGCCCAGAAATCAGGCGATCTGGGATTGTTGGGTGGCGTGACGTATTACATTGGAGATCTGAATCCGGCCATGCCTTTCCGAATGTCGAAGCCGGCATACGGGATCATGTACAGGCAGAATTTCACCACGCGAATATCGCTGAGGGCACATGGTTTATTCGGAGTTGTGGCAGGAGACGATGCGGTGAGCAAAGCCAACCCTGACCGCAACCTTAATTTTGAGTCAACTGTTACCGAGGCTGGTTTGCAACTCGAAATTAATTTTTTCGAATACTTTATCGGTAGTAAAGCCCATCCGATAACACCCTATTTGTTTGGAGGTGCTGCCGGAACTTTTTTTAAACCTTACGGAAATGTACAGGGAGCGAATATCGAACTGCAACCATTAACCACGGAGGGTCAGGGAAAACCGTATAATCTTTATACGATCAGCACACTTTTCGGACTTGGAGTTAAATATAGCGTAAATAAACTGATAGGAGTCGGAGCCGAATGGGGAATGCGTAAAACACGTACCGATTACCTCGATGATATTAGTAAAACATACTACCTCGACCTGGCCGGTACCGCCCCGGGTGGGGCAACCCAAAAAGAAATTGCTTCGGATCCCACGCTTTCGCACAATGCGGGAATGCAACGAGGGAACTCACGCGATACCGATTGGTATTCTTTTGCCGGGGTATCGGTAACTGTAAAAATAAGAATGCTTAAAAATGAGAGCTGCCTGGACCATCAACGTGAAGGTTATTAGTCATTTACGGGTGTAATAATCAGGCTCAGGCACATTAAGAATAATTAACAAAAGGGGCAATGGCTGTAAACAGCAAAAGCCTAAATTTGTCGGAAATGATGGAGAAAGAAAATCTGATCGACACTATTGATAAATGCCGGCTCCCAAAGCACATCGCTATCATAATGGATGGCAATGGCAGATGGGCACAGCAACGTGGCGAACAACGTGTTTTTGGCCATCACAACGGGGTACAAGCCGTTCGCGAAACGGCAGAAGCCGCAGCCGAACTGGGGGTAAAATTTATCACTTTGTATGCTTTCTCTACCGAGAACTGGAACCGTCCAAAGGAAGAAGTAGATGCATTAATGCAACTCCTGGTAATTACCATCAATGGCGAGATCAAAACGCTGAATGATAATAACATCAGGCTAAGAGTCATAGGAAATGTGCAAGACCTTACCCCACAGGTAAAAAAGGAACTCGAAGAAGCCATGGAAAAAACTGCCGGTAATACGCGCATGGATTTATTCCTGGCATTGAGTTACAGCGGCAGATGGGAAATTTTGGATGCCATTAAAAAGGTAGCGGCGGAAGTTAAAGAAGGGAAACTGGACCCGGAACAGATCACTGAAAAAATGGTTTCGGATCATATGAATGCCCCTGATCTTCCTGATCCTGAGATTCTTATACGCACAAGCGGTGAATACCGTACCAGTAATTTCCTGATGTGGCAGACCGCTTATACCGAGTTGTTTTTTTCGCCTAAACTTTGGCCCGATTTCCGCAAAGAGGATCTGTACGAAGCTATTATTGATTTCCAACACCGCGAGAGGCGTTTTGGTAAAACAAGTGAACAAATTATAAATTGCAAAGGATGACACTGAGGCACTATACATTACTATTATTTCTTCTTTCAATCCTCTCAATGCCTTTAATGGCACAAGTTTCGATAGATGACGAAGTTCCCGATATCAATTACACCCTCCCGCATAAATACACAATTGGTGGTATTACGGTTACGGGCGTTCAATACCTCAACAGTTCAGTACTGATTTCCTTATCAGGATTGCAGGTAGGCGACAAAGTTGACATTCCTGGCGAAAGAATCCGCTCCGCAATGGATAAATTGTGGCAACAAGGACTTTTTGGAGACGTTAAAATAGTAGCCACAAAGGTTCAGGGTGAACAGATTTTTCTCGAAATACGCCTGTCAGAAAGACCACGATTATCAAAATTCAGTTTCGGGGGTGTTCGTAAAGGCGAAGCCGACGACCTGCGCGAAAAAATAAAAATATCAAAAGGCGATGTGGTCACTGATAATATGCTGACCAAAATGCGGAATACTATCGTGAAGCACTATATCGGAAAAGGTTATTTTAATGCTAAAGTGACTATTGCCCAGGTGAAGGATACCATGGTATTGAATAACGTTGCCCTCAATATTAACATTGACAAAGGCGGGCGTGTAAAAATTGAAAAGATTAACATTCTGGGCAATAAAAATCTGAGCGAACTTACTCTGAAATCAGCACTAAAAAAGACCAAAGAGCAGGGTTCGTACAAGCCGTTGTTTGCTCTTCAGGAGTCATTTTTCGGGTTTTTCGGCCATCTGTTTACCAAAGATTTGAAAAACTATAAGTCTTATGTTCAGGAAGTTGCGAATAAAAATTTAAAATTCAGAATCTTCAAATCTTCTAAATTTATCGAAAGCGATTATGAAGAGGATAAATTGGCGGTTGTAAAGAAACTTTATGAAAATGGGTACCGTGATGCTTCCTTTCTCAAAGATTCCATATATAAAACCGGTAGAAACAGCATAACAATTGATATTTATGTATACGAGGGCGATAAATACTATTACCGCAATATTTCATTCGTAGGAAACACCAAATTTACATCAACCGAATTAGGCCTGTTATTAGGCATACGGAAAGGTGATGTTTACAACCAGGAACAGTTGGATGCCTCGCTGCAGTTCAATCCTAACGGTATCGATTTAATGAGTTTGTTCATTGATGATGGTTACCTTACCTGCACTATCGAACCGATTGAAGTAAGAGTTGAAAACGACTCAATTGATTTGCAGATCCGCATACGCGAAGGGCGGCAAATGAACGTGAACAGGGTCTCGGTAGCAGGTAATACGCGTACCAACGATAAGGTAATCATCCGGGAATTGTATTCGCGCCCGGGTCAGCTTTTTAGCCGTTCCGATATTTTACGCAGCCGTACTTCGCTTGCCCAGCTTAAGTATTTTGACCAGGAGAAAATTGATATTCAAACACCAAATATCGACCCTACAAACGGAACTGTAGATGTGGCTTATAAAGTGGAGGAAACTTCGTCCGATCAGCTTGAGCTCTCCGGAGGTTGGGGGTACGGCCGGCTTATAGGAACGCTTGGCGTTTCGTTCAATAATTTCTCGGCACGCAATTTCTTTCAAAAAGGATCCTGGAAACCAATTCCTTCGGGCGACGGGCAAAAACTCTCGTTGCGACTGCAATCGTATGGAAAGGGATATGTGAGTGCAAGTGCTTCGTTTACCGAGCCCTGGCTTGGGGGCAAAAAACCAAATCAACTGAGTGTCTCCACCTATCTTTCCGCTTATAATAACGGATTGGCGAAAACAAGTACCTCTTATTACTCCTATAATATCACAGGATTATCGTTTGCCTTCAGCCGCAGGTTAAAATGGCCCGACAACTATTTTAACCTATCGCAAACCATTAGCCTTCAGCATTATAACCTGCAAAACTACCCCTTGTTTGGTCAGAAATCGAGCGGATTGTACCGTAGCTATTCTTACACGGTCGGATTAGGTCGTTATTCAACGGATGCTCCTGTTTATGCCCGTGCCGGCTCGGAACTTAATATGTCGCTCGAACTTACGCCACCATACTCATTGCTAGCTCCCGACTGGTTTGCAGCAAAATCGGAAGAGGATAAGTACCGCCTGATTGAGTTTCATCAATTTAAATTGAGCGGCGCTTTCTATCAGCAAATCGTGGGCGATCTGGTACTAATGGCACGTACGAAAATGGCTTTCCTGGGTAAATACAGCAATGATATTGAAGTTACTCCTTTTAACCGCTATTATATGGGCGGCGATGGTATGTCGGGGTCGTCAGCCATCGATGGTCGTCAACTTATCGGTTTCAGGGGATATGCCAATGAAAGTCTCACCCCTCCTCCGACCAAAGCATCCAAAGCCACAGGAGGAGTTATTTATAGTAAAAGCACACTCGAACTCCGGTATCCGTTGTCTCTCAACCCCAACTCAACCATTTTCGGACTTGTATTTGTTGAAGCAGGTAACGACTGGGGAAGTTTCAGCGATTATACTCCTTTCGATGTTCGCCGGTCGGCCGGTGTTGGCGTCAGGGTTTTCCTGCCTATGTTTGGACTGCTTGGCCTCGACTGGGGATATGGTTTCGATGAAATAAAGGGTTTACCTAATGCCAACCAGGGACAATTCCATTTTTCGATGAATTCGTCAATTGATTAATCATTTTGGCAGGTTTTTTGATGTTAAGGTTGCACAACTAAGTAAATACCAAATGTTAAATTTAGAAGGAAATACTATGAAAAAAATCTTTTTAATTGTAGCCATCTTTTGTGTTTTTGGATTTGGGGCTAGTGCCCAGAAGTATGCTTTTGTGAATACGGATTATATACTCGACAATATTCCGGAGTATGCCGACTCTCAAACGCAGCTTGACGAGCTTTCGATTCAATGGCAAAAGGAGATAGAGGCAAAATTTACCGACATTGATAAAATGTATAAGAACTTTCAGAACGAAGCCGTGCTTCTGCCTGAAGATATGAAGAAAAAGCGTGAAGACGATATCCTTAAGAAAGAAAAAGAAGCCAAAGACCTACAGAAAAAACGTTTTGGCAAGGATGGCGACCTGTTTAAAAAACGCCAGGAACTCATAAAACCCATACAGGAAAAGGTATATAATGCAATCGACGAAATTTCTTCAGCCGAAAATTATGCCGTTGTGTTCGATAAAGCCAATAATGCCACTCTTATTTATACCAACCCGAAATACGATATCAGCGAACAGGTGCTCGATAAATTGGGATACACTTACAAACCTCAGCAACCTGCCAAAAGCAAAAAATAACACTCAGGTGCTTAGCGTATTGCCTTTTTACTACCTTTGCGCCTCATTTAATCTGAAAACAAATTAATCCTATAATTAAAAATGATGAAGAACCTCTTGAAAGTTTTAGCAATTGTTGTACTGGTTGCGGTTGCAACAACTACCCATGCTCAGAAAGCCACCAAAATAGGTCATATTGACTTTGGTAAAGTATTAGAACAAATGCCCGGGCAGGACACCGTTAAGGTTGTAATGGAAAAATATGTTCAGGGTCTTCAGGGCGAATTGCAGACCATGCAGGCAGAATTGGAACAAAAAGGTTCTGATTATCAAAAAAATGCAGCAACCATGTCGAGCATAATCAAAGCTACCAAGGAAAAAGAAATTACTGATCTTCAGGGACGCATTGAAGCTTTTCAGCAATCAGCCCAACAAGATCTTCAGGCTAAACAGGCTGAACTTATCAAACCTTTCGTTGATAAAGCAAAACAGGCTATTAAAGATGTAGCTAAAGAAGGTGGCTTCTCATATATAATGAATGCTGTTGAGGATATACTTCTATACTCCGAAGGTGGCGAAGATGTTGGCCCACTTGTTAAGAAAAAATTAGGGATAACTCTATAAGTCCCAAAATTTTCATTTTCTCAGAACTCCGGCTTTGTCCGGAGTTTTTTTGTGTTCTCCTTTTGGTTATTCCTATGTACTGGAGTAAGACTTTTGTGAACGCCTGGGTACAAAGACAGGCTTTCTGGTTTTCTTTTTTTACCAGGAAATCAGTTGTTTGGAAGATTGTGGAGTGTATACTTAACTGTTTGCAGCGCTTATAACCGCATCAGCACAATTCTTTCAATACAACGGGTTATTTGATTCATCCTGAGCGTGTTTCACTGTTCAGCAATATTACGGCAGCGAAGTCTTTGTTACATAAAAACGATTTATAATCACCTGATTGGAAATCTGTTGCCCGCTTTAACGGGAATGCAAATCCCGTCAAGCCGTTGAAACCCTGCGGGATTTGTAATTCCGAAAAATCAAAAGCTCAACAGAAGTTTGTCCTGTTGAGCTTTTTTGCCATTCAAAATACACAGGTTTGCCTGTGTTTGTCGCCACAACCCGGCTGGATTTGCAATTGCCAGCAAAAAAAAATCAGATCAAATCCACCAGTAACGATGGTTTTGATCTGATTCAGAAATGTACTTTTAAAGTATTGGGGGAATTCTATTTGATAATTATCAGCTTCGTAACCAACAGTTCGGTATCCGTTTTTATTTTCACAAAGTAAGTGCCTTGCGGCGACTTGCTCAGGTCGAAATGGTATTCGGATTCGCCTTTGCATTGACGGTTTGTAACAACAGCACCGGTAGCGTCGGAAATGGTAACCTGCATGGAAGGATATTTTGATTTATCCACAACAATGCTGAACAGACCTTTTGCCGGGTTAGGATAGATACTTAATCCCTTAGCCCCGTCTTCGGGAACTGATGCTGTTTCCTGCCCCTGTATAAGCGTAACAACCTGTGTGCTTACGCCTGCTGCATGTACCGAAATCTTGGCAGTACGATTTTTCTTATTCGGATTCCATGGATAAACGGCTGTAATAACGCCATTACCCGATCCGGATGCTGTAACAACGCACCAGGCGGAATCGGCGGATGCGGTCCAATCTGTGTTTGAAGTCACCGCGAAATCAACTGATCCGTTATAAGCGTTTACATTTATTACATTAGGTGTAACAGCCACCATTGGTGCAGCGCCGGCCTGGGTAACGGTAACAATAACAGAAGACAAACCGTTTACGGTAACCGAAATGTGGGCTACTCTCGGTTGTAGTGACAAATTCTGGGCATAAGTTGCAGAGATTGTTCCAACTCCGCTTCCAGCCGAATTCACCACACACCATGTTTTATCGCTGCTTACGATCCAGTCGGCATTGGATGTAACCGCAAAAGGTGTAACTCCCGAAGGATCAGCGACATTCTGGTTAGGAGGAGTAACCGCAAGCAGTGGAGCGGCTCCGGCCTGGGTTACAGTTACAATAACGGAAGAAAGGCCGTTAACTGTTACCGAAATATGTGCAACTCTTGCAAAAACAGTAGGGTTTTGCTGATACTCGGCAGTAATGGTTCCGTTGTGCGATCCGGATAAATTTACAGTACACCATGGTTGGTCGCTGCTAACAATCCAATCAGTATTGGAAGTAACTGTAAAAGCCGTGTTTCCTAAAGGATCAGCAACATTCTGGTTGGGTGGTGTAACCGCGAGTAAAGGTGCGGCACCAGCCTGGGTGAGGGTTATTTGTTGCGCAGGTAAACCGGTAACCGTGATGGTGATATGCGCAATCCGTGCATTTACCGAAAAATTCTCCTCGTAAATTGCAGATACCGAAGTATTACCGGTACCGGAAGCAGCTAATGTACACCAGCTTTGATCGCTCGAAGTCGTCCAGGCAGTATTCGAATAAATATTGAAAGGAGCGTTACCTGCCGGGGAAGTAACATTTATGGTTAAAGGTTCAACCGAAAGCGTTGGTTGAAACAAGGTTGTGGCATTTACATCTACACCTGACGAATACCGAGTTTCGGCATTGTACGAAAATGCTTTGTAATAATACTTTGTAGATGAAGCCAGGCCGGTATGATTGAAAACTGTTGCACTTCCTTTTGCGAGAACAGTTCCTCCGCCCGGAATAACCGTTCCTACAGAATAAAGTGTGCCATTAACCGGTGTACCGAAAACGCCATCGGGCGACCAGGCAAGCAATACATCATTGTTATCAGTGTTTTTTGACCAGTTGATATCAATCTGGGAACTGCTAACCGGAATTGCAGAAACTGAAGCAGGATTTCCTGTCGGGACTGCAGTACATGCTACACTTGCCGACCAGCCTTCCATGTTTATACTTGCATTACTGTGAAACACAAATAATACAGCTCCTTCGTCGTTCGATGCAGTGATAGTTCCCGGCGAGTTTGTTCCACAATACGTTCCGATGAGAGGAGCGAAAACGGTAGTTCCGTCAAAAATTTTCAAATAGTCTTTATTACATGTAGTCTGTGCCTCAATATTGAAACTTGTAAAAACAAACTGCAATTTACTGCCGGGAATACCAGGCCGGAATAACATGGTGGTGTTCTGGTTATCCCCGTAATTGGCCGAGGGTCCGCCTGCATCGAAGAACGAACCGCTACACATTGATATGGTTGCAGTTGTCATGTTAACGTTTGACCCGATTACATTCACATAATCGGTTTTTGTTTCGGTCGAAATTCCGTTAACAGTCAACTTGATGGTTTTAGGACCGGTAGTGCTGTAGGAAACGGTGTGAGGACCCTGGGTTGTAGAAGTTGCAGGTGAAGCATCAGTGCCAAAATCCCAAAGCCAGGAAGTAGCGCCGCAGGTGGATGCATCAATAAAAGTGGTATAATTATCAACAACTACCGTAGTTGCATTGGCTGCGAAATCTGCATTAGCTTCATTTACGTGAATATAATCAGTTTTAGTGGTAGTATTGGATCCGCCGCCATTGGTTACCTTGAGTGCAACCGTATAAGTACCATAAGCGTTGAAGATCACTTTTGGATTAATGGAAGTGCTGTCAGTGCCATCAGTATAAGTAACAAGATTTGGAGTAAATTTCCATAAATAGGCTGTTGGATTATTAGTCGATTGACTTATAAAAGCAACAGTTGTACTGCTCAGACATGGCAGCGTGTTACTAGCCGTAAAATCGGCAGTTGGAAAGATTGGCCCGACCTGGAATGAAGCTATTTTGGTTTTTCTTCCGCCGCCTAGTATATATTCTGTTGTAAACCAAAAAGTAGCGTCATCAGCAGGATCAACACTCAATTGTGCATAATCGCCCCAACGCTCGTAACCTGTTTGTGAAGCAGTTCCGAGGTGAATGGTATCCTCAGCAAAATCCATTACACCCAGTGCGTTCGCATTTTCGGCAGAAGTTTGTCCGCAGAAACGGATACCCGGATACACTGTTGTGCTTGAAATAGAATATCCTAACCCAATTTCTTTATTGCCATTCATCATAATACTACCCATCCAGCGGGAATGGGCATCGGGAGCATATGTACCTGACTGGCGCAATGTCCAGTTTCCGGTAGTTTTGCGCAATTCGTACCAGCGGACTCCGGCATGATCCGTATTGTCAACATCCACTGTATGGCAGCACATGAGCGTTTGGTATGAGCCAAAATTGCGGTATTGAGGCACATTCATGATCACCTGGGGTATGGCATCCAATTCCTGGCTGGTCCCGGGCTGTTTAATATTTGTCCAGTTATTCCCAAAATTGCTGTCGAAGGGTGGAACCTGGAGTTGTTGAACCCTGCTGAAGGTCGAAGCTGTTGTATTAGCCCAGTTTACAACTAATTCATATATCCACAATTCATCATTTCCTCCTCCAAAAGCATCGTCGTGCATGGCAATATATAGCCCTGGTGAGCCTGCCGGTGCAAAAGGTCCATCGTTGTCAACAGGAGGAACACACATAAAACCATCGATAGAAGTCGGTCGGTTCGGGTTGTCGAAACCAACGAATTTCGGACTTGCAGCACCTGCTAATATCTGTGAACGCTCAAAAACATAGGTATCCTTACCTGAACTTTTATTAACTCCCATATAATAGCCATCCTGCCATACACTGAATTTTGGGTAATCAGGGTTGTTGTCGATGTCAAAAGAATAAGCGTACCATGTACCTGTTGGGTCGTTGGTGGTGGAAACTGCAACCATCATTACATCGTTGGTATGTCCAATGGTAAATTCAGTTGCAAACCATCGGTCAGCCTGCTCATCGTAAAGAACGATAGGGTCGCCATCGTTGTAATTTGAGCCGGTTACACCGTTAAACAGAAGGTTCATGTTAGTCGGACCTGCTACTTTTACACCCGATTTGTTATAAATGGCGTATGTGCAGTTAACCGTTTGCATAAAATGGTTAGGGCCTGCCGTCCCATTGCAATCGGGAGGGAAATAAGGTGATGTTTGCCCATCGACATTTACAATAGGATTTGTATTGCTTGCCATGGATTTCCCCATGGTTTTCTGCCATACAGCATCCGGTCCTTTCGGAAGAGCCACATCAGCAAACGGGTATTCCCTTACATTGAGTTTCTTGTTGAATTGTTTCTTTTCAGCTCTTTCCTTATGCAATTGCATCTCCTGGGGAGTGACAACAGGCAGATCCCTTAAGGGTTTGGTTTCACCTAAAAACACACCTGTTCCGGTTATTGAAGGGGAAACGGGAATGTCTTGCGCAACAAGTTGAGCAACGCCACCGCAAAAAGCAGCAATAAGTAGTAAAATTCTGATTTTCATGTTTTGGATTTAGATTTTAGCGTCTCGTTTGATTATGACCTGTCAGGAGACTGGTCAGAGATTAGAACACAAAAATAGTATATATTTTAAAACAGTTTTGAATTAATTACAATTTATTCTTAGTCATGGTATTATGTGATTTATAAGATTAATGTTCCCGGAATTTAACCTTATGACTCACTGTTAAGACTCATTTTTTATCGGGAAGATACCCGGAACGGTTGAACACATAAACCGACCCTCAGAATTTTAAGAATGAGGTTGGAATTTGTTTGTCAAATCGATAGAATATAGTTGGTAGTGAACCTTCTATAGGTATTCAATCTCTATCACCATATCCTTTGGAGCGGTATTATTTCCTCCAAAATAAGGGAAAAGCCGAAAACAAATTTTTGGATCCTTATGCATGTTGTCCATCTCAACAACAACCTTATTGACTGTAATTACATATTTACCGGCCTTGCTTTCAATTTTTGCCTCGTAAAACTGCTCTACCATCACAGAGGTAATGTAAAGAAAAGTAAACTTTGGATCCGCTTTCTTCTCATCATAGGTATAGCCATAAATTTTTATTGTACCGGCGATATCGAAATCGGGAACCCATGCCAGCCGCACTGAATTTTTATGAAGATTGAGGCCAAAACCTATTCCGGTAAGTTTGTTCAGGTCATTGTCATCCGGATTCCTTGCCGGAGCCCAGTAGCAATCAGTATGAAATTTAAACCGAACCGAAAGTGTTTTAAAGTTAAAACAAATGGCTCCCAGTCTTTCAAAAAGACCCTTGGTGGAATAGTGGCTTCCTTTTTTGATCGAATATGATTTCATGTTTGTTTTGGCTTTAGTTATCAACTATATGGAGTGAGTTTGTGTTGCATACAGGCTAAGAAGCAATTATCTGTTTGCCGTTTTTTTGATTTTCCTTTTAAGAAGTTTCCTTGCAGGAAAACTAAAATTTCACAAAACAGATTCGCCTTTTTTCACATCATTTTAATAAAGATTTTTTCAAAAACAGTTTGAAATTAAGTCTGTTTAGACTTAAATCTTCCCTTGTTACAAAGATAAACATTGCCTTCAAGAGTAAAGTGCAATTTTGAAAAAATTAAATCAGGTATATATTTACAAATTCCAACAAGGTCTTTGGTTCAGTAAAATCTTGATAATAAACGCAATAGAAAATATTTTGGGTTTTAGAAAACGAGGCGCATGAATCAACTGATTTGCGAATACAAATTACTTTCAGGAGGGACTTCCTCCGCTTGAAAAGAATCACCTAATTTTGAGCCGGATTTCATTTACTATAACCCTGTTCCTTGAATTAAAGTTAAGAGACCGATACCCTGCCTATTGGTTTTTAGACAGATGTCATCCGTTTCAAGAAATGCCTTTCAATTTTCCGAAATAAAATATGCCTGACAAAACTCCTTCACTAAGAAAAATCTGGGTTATCTCCTGGCCGATCATGATCAGCCTGTTAGCCCAGAACGTGGTAAATGTTACTGATACTGCGTTTCTGGGGCATGTTGGCGCGATTGAACTTGGCGCTTCCGCTATCGGAGGGTTGTTTTATATTACTCTTTTCATGGTAGCTTACGGTTTTACAACTGGCGTGCAGATATTAATAGCCCGCAGGAATGGAGAGAGGGATTACCCGGCTATTGGTTCCATTTTCGAGAACGGCTTCTATTTCCTTGGTATTTCATCCGTTGTGATTACTACACTAATCGTTTTGTTCGGAGCACAGGTGCTGAAACCATTCATCGCTTCGGAGGCAGTATTCAACGCGAGTACCGTGTTTTTAAAATACCGTATTTTCGGTTTGTTCTTTGCTTCATCGGCCTTGCTTTTCCGATCCTTCTACACGGGGATAGCTTTTACAAAATACATCAGTATCAGTGCCGCGATCATGGCCGGGATCAATATTGTCCTGGCTTATGGGTTGATATTCGGCAGGTTGGGATTTCCCGAAATGGGTATTGCCGGTGCCGGTTTGGCCTCTTCTATTTCCGAAGTTTGCGCTATGCTGTTCTTTTTCGCCATTACAGCACGAAAAGCACACCTGGCTAAATACAAGCTTTTTGCATTTGTCAAACCCGATTTTTCAATCATGAAAAGCACCCTTAATGTTTCGCTTTACATCATGATACAGTTTGTTCTGTCACATGCCGTTTGGTTTGGATTTTTCCTGCTGATCGAAAAAATGGGCGAAACTTCGCTGGCTGTTTCCAATATTATACGCAGTATTTATATGCTACTCATGATCCCGGCCTGGGCCATGAGTTCGGCAACCAGCAGCATAGTTAGCAATGCTATTGGCGAAGGATATCCGAAACAAGTGATTCCCATCGTTAAAAAAATACTTATCCTAAGCATGGGAATTATGCTCGTGATTTCGCTACTAGCTGCATTAATACCGGGGTTTATGATATCGATCTATACAAACGACAGGAATCTTCTCCAGATGTCGATTGCCTCGTATTATATAATTCTCGGTGCAGTTTTTCTTTTTTCGGCAACCATTGTGCTGTTCAACGGAGTGCTGGGTACGGGCAACACACGCACCGGGCTGGCTATCGAAGTTTCGACACTTAGTTTATACCTTGTATTTGCCTGGCTCCTGGCTGTAAAACTTCGCCAACCCATTGAGGTAGTCTGGTTATGCGAATATATGTACGCCATTGTGCTTGGGTCACTTTCGTGGATATATTTGAAAAAGGGAAAGTGGGAAGGCCGTGTTATTTAGGGAGATTTGCCTGGTTTATCGGACAAGGCGAAAGGGTGACAGGGCGACAAGGCGAGTGCCTGTTAACCTTATTTTGCAATTTATGCGTTGTTTTTAAAAGTTGAAATAATGAGGGTCAATATTCCCGCATCTCACCTTCGATCTTCGCACATTGACTTTAGACCTTCGACCTTCGACTTTTGACCTTTCCAATTAAAATGTCTTCTTACTCAGTGCCGTATAGAGAGTTAGCAGAGCGAAAAGAGTTGCCACCAGTAAGGCTAACCGGCCGATATAATCGCCATATTTTACATAAAAAGTAATTTTATCGTTGGCATTGATCTTTTGGCGTATTACGGCGGGTTTCCAATATTCGGTACGTTGCGAAATATCGCCGCGCTGGTTGATAAAGCACGAAATTCCGGTATTTGCTGATCGCGCGATACTTCTACGGGTTTCGATCGCCCTGATAACCGAAAAAAGCATATGTTGCCTGTGCCCAGCGGTATTTCCCCACCAGCCATCGTTAGTAATCACAAATATTACATTGGCCCCGTTTTGAATAAAACGGTTCAGGAATTCGCCATACACCGATTCGTAGCAAATTACCGGTGCAATTTTAAGTTTATCGCTGACAACAAAGGGCGTCTGATCGGGATTAATCCCCAAACTGCCGGTAGTCCCGCCCAGGTCGATTGCCAGTTTTTTGATAAAAGGGAAATAGTGTACCAGAGGCATCAGTTCCACCCCGGGAGTAAGTTTCGATTTGTGGTATTTCTGTAAAGTGCTATCGTGAGCAATAAACAAGGCAGTATTGTATGAATCGTAATATTGATCCGCGTCTCTGAATTTTCGGGCACTAACACTCAGCGGTTCGCCTGGTGCAAATATCTTCCTCGACGAAATGCCGGTAATAACATTCATTCGTGCAAAACTTTTATTAAAATGCCTCAAACGTGCAATACTTGGCGATCGTTCAATTTGGTCTTCAAAAATATATTCCTGAATGGCACTCTCAGGAAAAACGGCAAAGTCAGTGAGACTATCCGACTTTTCCGCAGCAAGAGCTAACATGCGATCGGTTACCACCATGGGATC
>CAIXAQ010000870.1 GCA_903917425.1 uncultured Bacteroidales bacterium | reverse complement strand
TGGCAGCTGTATCAATTGCAGCCGCTTTTATTGAAACAAAAGCTATTCCTCCAACCCAGCGCAGGTGATCGCCATAAAGTTTACCCTGAAGGTCGGTTGTTAACCTGAAAAGTTTTCGTTCGTGGCGGTAAAACATGCGGGTGATATATGCAGGATCATTTTCGTCAACAAACGCCGCGTTGTATTTGGCCTGGTAACCGTTAAAACCATAAAAATCAAGGCCTTTCTCGGTAAGGTAGCTCAAATCGGCCGTGAAACGCATTTTGTGTGGAAATAAACTTTTAGAATCATAAAAGAGCTGGTTGACTCCTGAGCCTTTGGTATACCTCGATATTTCGAGCTTAAGCGACTGCTTGTATTCAGGATAGGTACTGCCATCCCCATAATCGAACACATTCACCAGTCCGCCAATCTGGAAGCCCATATCGGCATCGAAAGATATGGTTGGCAATCCCGCAAATTTTAAGCCCGTGGGGATTTTTGTTTCTTTGGTTTCTTTTGTTTCTTTCTCATCCTGAGCCATCGCACTATTTTGATGAAGCACGAATGCGGATAAAACTAAAATCAACAGTAGTGGTTTTTTCATAGAATTAGCTGTTAATGGTGGCTTTTATTAATTCGATCAATTGATTTCTTTCCGAGGCAAGGGCATTGTATTGCTCAGGTTTGGTATGCCTGAAAACAAAAAAATGAAGTCTCTTTATCAAATTTTTCATATGCTTATGATTGTAAAAAGCAAAAAATCCGGTTAAAGGAAGCGTTAAGCCGAATATCAGTTTTACAAAATAGTCGTCGGTAAACATGCAAAATAGAGTAATCACGATAAGGTAATACAGTGGAAATGAAAATATACTGATGCCGAAATGAATGGAGCTTTGAAAATGTTTATCTTTAATCTGCCTGGCTACCCAAACCGGAATCATAAAAGGCAGGTAGTTTAAAATGACGCCATAAAGATGAAGGGGAAGCAATAAGATAGTCAGGATAGTTTCAAGGAAAAGTGATAAAAAGGAGGATGTTTTTTTCTGTAAAAGACAGTCTTTAAAACCAAGGCGATTCAGTTTTTCCGTGTAAACGGATAAACGACTGCTCAGCAATTCAGCTTTCTCAGGGAACAGCGAAAAAGCTTCTGTTATTTTTTGAACTATATATTGCTTTATAGTCAGTTTGTTATAAAGTGGTCGTTTAACATTAAGAGTATCCCAAACATTAGCCTCGTACATTTCGCTAATCAGGTATGTCGTATTGTAATATGCTTCAGGGATGTGTATCATTACACTGCGCATTCCCTCGGCTAAAACATTCCGTAAAGCATTCACAGTTCTTTGTTCATTTTGTTGATAATCAGCAATATAATCAGCAATTTTAATTGGAGTGCCGAAAACAACTGTCAGATCAGAACCTGGCTTAAAATAATTGGAATAATCGAGACCAACAGGTATTATATGCAGATTGAGCTGGTATGAAGTACTTTCTTCTGCCTGAAAAGCAATGCGAAAAATTCCTTTTTTTAAGGAACGCAGGCGTTTTATTCCTTCGTGGTTTCCCTCGGGCAAAATACAAAGCGGGATATTTGATTTCAGGACGTCAATTGTGTTATCGAAAACTCCCTGGTTGTTTTCGAGCGAATCGTAACCATCTCTTATCCTGTAGATAGGCAGCATTCTAATAAAATTAAGCAACCTTGCAACGGCAGGTTTTTTGAAAATATCGGCTCGCGCCAGGAAAACCACGGGTTGCCGCGCTGCAAACAAAACAGCCAGAGCATCCATGAGAGCGTTCTGGTGGTTGGGCGCGAAAATAACCGGAGTGTTTGGCGGAATTTTTTCGAATCCGATTACCTTAAATCGCCTGTAGTATAACCTGTGAAAGGTTGCTACAAAAATATATAGCATCCTGTAAAGCACAGGTCTTCTGAATTTTACTTTTTCTCCCATTCTTTTCGTGCTGAACTTTACCCAATTTGATTTTTTTTACTACATCTTCATCCATCCTAACCGAAATCATTCAAGTCAACTTCGATAGAAAAAAAACATACTTATGGAATGAAACTTTTCTTCAGAATATGGCAGCAAGGCTGTGTGCTTTTTTTAGTTTATCTGAATGAATGTGTAAATCTATAAAAAAAAATTAACAAAAAGAAAAAAGAAGTTTTTATCCGTAAGACTGTTTCCGGGCAGAAGCCGGTTATTCCTTATCTGACAAAGATTTTGCAGGTATGAAATGTTTTTTTAATTTTGAGAAAAATCGTCCGGGTGAAAACAGGATCTATGGGTCGTAGTTTAAAACTGCAAATTTTAATAGTGCTTGCAGCTTCTTTGTTGTTCATTCCTTTTGCAGGTGGGGTTCACCTTTTCGATTGGGACGAGATTAATTTTGCCGAATGTGCCCGCGAAATGATCGTCAGCCACGACTACCTGAACGTTCAGATTAATTTCATCCCTTTTTGGGAAAAACCCCCGCTTTTTATCTGGATGCAGGTGCTGAGTATGAAAGCCTTTGGCATCAATGAGTTCGCCGCCCGTTTCCCTAATGCGGTATGTGGCATTGTAACTTTGCTTTTCATATTTAATATCGGCAAAAGGCTGTTTGGTGAGCAATTGGCAATTTGGTGGGTTGTTGTGTTTGCAGGCAGTATTTTACCTCATTTTTACTTCCGCTCAGGAATTATCGATCCATGGTTCAACCTGTTTATTTTTATTGCCATCTGGTTTTTCATCCGGCTGCACGATGCGGAAAGTAAACTTTCTGCCAAAAGCAGGTTCCTGTTTTCGGCTTTATGGGGCGTTTTTACCGGCCTGGCAATCCTGACCAAAGGACCGACAGCCATGCTTATTGTAGGATTGGTCGTTTTCATTGCCTACCTGCCTGATTTACTGGAAATACTGAAAATAAAGCTGAAATTCCTGAAATCACCACCTGAATTTGCACTAAGATGGAGCGACCTGTTTATATTCCTGTTGTTTGCAAGTCTGGTCGGGGGTTCTTGGTTTTTGTTGCAGGTGATAAATGGAAATGATGACGTGGTTTGGGACTTCATTCTTTACCAGGTGCGCTTGTTTACCATACCTGATGCAGGGCATGGAGGCCACTGGAGTTACCATTTCATCGTTTTACTGCTTGGCGTTTTTCCGGCTTCCTTAGTTGCACTTTTACGCTTCAGGCGGCAAGACGGACAAACCACCTCACAGCAGCAGTTTCACGGAATTATGCTGGTACTTTTCTGGGTAGTTCTCATCCTTTTTTCGATCGTAAAAACCAAGATTGTTCACTACAGCTCACTATGTTATCTGCCGCTCACTTTTCTGGCCGCATTGGCAATCCGCGATATGTTGCAAGGCACTTTACGCTGGCCACGCTGGCTTAGCGGACTTTTAATCGTTTTTGCTTCCATTTTTGCCTTATTCGTATCGGTTTTGCCACTTGTCGAAAAATTTAAAGTTAAAATAATAGCTTCGGGAATCATAAAAGATGATTTCGCTGTTGCTAATTTACAGGCTGATGTTTCATGGACTGGTTTTGAATGGCTTATCGGCCTGCTTTTTCTTTTGGCTGTTATATCAGCGGTGATTCTTTCTCATCGTCAGATCGTTAGCAAAGCGTTGAAAGTGCTTTTTGTCGCAACAACCGTGTTTATTTCGCTGGTAATTCTCATTTTTCCTTACCGCATTGAGAAGTATTCGCAACGGGCTGTAATTGATTTCTACACTTCAAAGGCAAACGAGAAATGTTACGTGCTGAATTCCGGGTATTTCAGTTATGCCCCTTATTTTTACACTAAAAAAATGCCTGCCGATTGTGCACAACCCATGTGGTTACTTACCGGGAATATAGACCGCCCGTTTTACCTTGTACTTAAGGAGCCACACTACAACGAATGGAAGCAGATAATTCCTGCGATGAAAGTGCTGTATAAAAAGAATGGATTTGTTTTCCTGGTAAGGTATCCGGTGAAAAAGAAAGAATAATTCAAGTTCAATCATAAGTTGGATAAAACCCGGAAGTTTTGTCATTCCTTCATTTACAGTAAGCACCAATACTATTGTTAATCTAATAGTTACAAAACACATTCAGAATGAAATCAATAACAATTTTATCTTTTGCTTTAATTTTTACGTGCTTGATACTTAGTTGCAACAACCAAACCGGGGTTAAAGCAGGCAGTGATGCCGACAGCCTTAAACCCGGTGAAAAGGTTGTTCTTTCCGAAAACGGCAAGTTGCATTACATCGTTGAATCCAAAGACGGGAAAACCAACGGGAGAGTAAGAGAATATTACCCCGATGGCAAATTATATATGGATGCCATTTACAAAGACGACCACAGAAACGGGAAGTGTACATTTTATCATAAAAATGGAAAGCCTTTTTCGGTATGCTATTTTATCAATGGAGCCAGGGACAGTATCGACACAAAGTTCGGCGAAGATGGAAGGATATTGGCATTGGTTCCGTATAAAAATGATAAAGTTCAGCCCGGGCTAAAAGAATTCAAAAAGGATGGCTCTGAACTAATTGACACCACCATACTTCAGATAAAGGCAATAAATAACCTGGCAAAAAGTGGCAAATACTTTCTTCGCGTGAGTCTTTCTGAGCCCCGGAAAAACGTAAAATTTTATGCTTCATCGGAATCCTATCCTGATTCTAGAGAAATGCTGAAAATGTCAGGAAATGAAGGGACACTCGAGGTTCCGGTATCAGCATCCGGTTTTGTGGCTAAAAATATTTTCATTGACGCCGAGTATACTACTTCAATGGGAAATACCAGGCGTTTGCAAAAACTTTATAAATTTTCATCCGGCAAGTGATTCTCTTCGCCTGAGGGTGCTTCCCTGCGACCGCGGTTTTTACTCTATAGTGTTTAAAATACACTATCAAAC
>CAIXAQ010000869.1 GCA_903917425.1 uncultured Bacteroidales bacterium | reverse complement strand
GCCATGGTGGTGCCTAAATTCCTGAAAAAAGCGTACGAAAATCAGATTAACTGGAAATGGCATGTTCAAATCCCATACGCATTCTGGGATAAGAAATTCCCTGAAGCTGACTTTAAAGATACTCTCACCCGGCAAGTTGCTATTCAGGATTATATGGACACCATTGAAACAAACCTTTGTGGCCCTGAAAATGCAGACAAACCTTTGTTTACTTTTTTTGACATCAACCCCAACAACGGAAAGGTAGAAGAGCAATGGATCATCACTCCCCTGGACAACAAATACAAGGAGGGTGACAAACTGGTAACTTCAGCTGCAGCCAACAGCGAGATCCTTTTTAGCTTGATGATCAACCCGAATGTGCTGGGTGCTGGAATGCCGGGCGGAACCTATGCCGGCAACCAGGGAGGCAGCAACATTCGCGAGGCTTTCCTGGTCAACATCGCAAATGCCTGGCTCGACCGGCAGAACATTCTGGATCCGCTGGAAGCCATGCTTGAATTTAACGGAATCAAGGACGTGCAGCTTCGTTTCGGGAATACTATTTTAACAACCCTCGATACCGGTGCCGGTACCAAAAAAACACTTTCTTAAGATGCTGATCACTACCATTGAAGAAATAAGAGCAATACTCAAAATAAGCTCTTCCGTAGATTTTGATGTGTTGAAACCTATCATCGAAACCATCGAACGCCAATTTTTACGTCAGGTTATGGGTGCCGAAATGCACGACAAACTACTGGAATTTTACACAGCCAGCCCAGATGAAATCGTGGTACCCGAGCCGAATCCTCCTATTTCTCCTTCACTGGAACAAATAGCAGCAGCAACAGCAAAACTGCTTAAACTGGCTCAGGTGGCAGAAATTCACCTGGTTTACTGGTATGGCTTCGATTTATTGAACGTGCAGATCATGAACGACGGCTTCAAACGCACCGAAACCGAAAAAGTAAAAGGCCTTTTCAAGTACCAGGAAGATAACCTCAAAGATTTTTTTAAAAATGCCGGTTTCAACGGATTGGATGCCATGCTGGAATACCTGGACGGACCGGATAAACTTTGTTTCCCGGAGTTTCACGAAAGCGAAACGGGGAAACAACTCAAAGAAATGTTTATCCCTCGGACGGATATTTTCAGCCAATATTATTTCATCGGTGCCAACCACCTGCTTTTCATGCGCCTGAAACTCCACATGAAAGTTATTGAGGATATCAAAATAAAACTGGTTCTCGGAAATGTTAATTTCGATTTTATCAAATCCGAAATGATCAAAGAAGAGCCGGATCCTAAAGTTAAAGAAATATTACCCTATATCCGTCGGGTAATTCCCTATTTCAGTACAGCCTTGCTGATGGAAGAAACTAGCTCCGACCTGGGAGACAAAGGCCTGTTTTTCGAAAGTATTTCAAGCAATGCTTCCGATCATTCTAACAAAGCTCCTTCACCCGAACCCCGGATTGCTGCCCTCATCCAAAGAAATACAAACCTCGGAAATCATTACCTGCAAATTCTGAAAAGCTACTTACTGGAAAACGCTGCCGATTGGAATGGGTATGCTCAACCTCGCAGCGGCTTACCTCATCGGGACAATTCAGGCAAAAAAACATTCTGGGCTTAACTGAGTGAATAGTGAATAACGAAAAGTGAAAAGTGGTCGTAATAGCACATTATCGCATTGCAAATTAGCACATTAACTAATTATCACATTAGCACATTAACACATTATCGCATTGAAACAGATTTCCCTGCTATACAAACAATTCGGAATAAAGAGAACAATCTCCGCAACCCTTCCCGAAGCTTGGGACGAACTTACTCCATCCCAACTGATTGCCGTTTCGAGAAATAACGCTGGAGATATTCCAGAAACTGAAATGCTGGCTTACTTTTTAGGGATTAAAAAAAATGTTGCCGTATTGCTGGACGACTACCAACGCTATTGCATTGCTATCGAACTGGATTTTATGAAGGATTTCAAACCGTTCTATTCATTTGTGATCAGAAACATAAAAGGCCTCACTTCTCCCAGGCCAAGGCTGGAAGGAATGTCATTCGCTCAATTTATATTTGC
>CAIXAQ010000868.1 GCA_903917425.1 uncultured Bacteroidales bacterium | reverse complement strand
AACGGCATGAGCGCCACCAACTACGCCGAGCTGTCACTCGAGCAGGTCCAGGCCATCAGCTCGACCTCGATCAGGAGTCTGGGCACCACGGCGTTGGCGGGGTTGTCGACCACCGACCTTGAAAGCCGCGAACCTTATAATTCCAGCCATGCTGCTGATTGGCGTATATTTCACTTTTTATCTGGAAATCGCTAACTTCTGGAACCAACTCTATGCTAGTACTTTAGTGCCATTAAATGCTGGTTTGGCCGGGCACAAAGAAATCGGTAATGAAAACATTTTCCAATATAAAACCATTTTCCTCATTATCTATTCAATGCTTTTCTTTTCGGTCCTTTCCCAGGTAAATATCCTGAAGATTAAGAATAATTTCCTTGGATTGATAAACCTGGGGCTAAGCACGTTTACCTTAGGGCTGTTTCTTACCTTAGGGCTTTTTGCACTGGGCACCCTTCGCGATAATTACCTCAGCCAGTTGAATTCAGTATATTTCTACCGGGGTTTTCTTGATATCGGCATCAGGTATTTATCCTCTGCGTTTGTCGGCCTGCTTCTTTTTATAGTTAAACGTCAGGTAAAACAGGAATTTCTTCTAACCGACTTACACAAAGAATTCGACTATCTGCTCCATATCAGCCTGCTTACCCTTGCCGGCAACGAACTTATCAACCTGATGGATCTTTTCAGTCAGGGACAATCGTACAAACTTGGATTGAGTATTCTTTTCGGTTCCTATGCCCTGCTCCTGATCGTACTGGGCATCTGGAAGAAAAAATTTCATTTGCGTGTCGGAGCTATCGCCCTTTTTTCAGCCACACTGGTCAAGCTTTTTTTCTACGACCTTACCTATCTTAATACCATTTCGAAAACCATTGTTTTTTTAGTGCTTGGTTTACTATTGCTCGTTATCTCCTTCCTTTACAATAAATACAAGAAAGTGATTTTTGATGATGGTGGCCAATAGAAAATTGCAAAAATAAGCGCTTAGCGCACAGAAACCGGTCTCTGCCTAAGTTATTAAAACTGAATAGAAAAGAGAGTACCGCAAATTCGGGTAACTAGTAATATTCCAACAATAAAATACCAGGCGTAAGGCGAAGAAAACAATTCTCTGTTTGATTTCCGGATAGATATATCTTCGTGAGCAACCGGCCGGACAAATATGGGCATTGCAACAACTCCAAAACTCAGGAAGAATACCGGCCAGAATATATCGCGCAGTGGCCAATTGAAAAACAGAAGGATTAAAAACCCATAAAGCCATGATTTGGTAAAAACATGCATTATATAAAGTTCCATTGGCTCATCGTCGGTTAGGAAAAACCGGCTTGGGGTCGCTTTCAGAAATAAGAATACCCAGAAATTTCTCGAAAGGAACATCATTAGCAAGGCCCCTAACCCAATTGCGATGCGTATAAATATATTCATTGCCAGCCAATGAAAAATGATGCCGAAACTGTTAACGGAAAAGACTCCAGCTATTATGGCTGCCGGCACTGAATTGACAAGTAGAAAGGCAATCCACGTTAGTATCAGCCGGGTTTTCCAATCAACATTATGAATATTTTTAAATTTATTCAATAGAAAAAGCCCAACCAACATAAAGACCATGTATCCCAGCCCGAAAACAATCAAAATCCTGGAAAGTGGCCATTTGTTGCCATCGAGTGTTGCAAATGTGATATCAAAGAGCCTGTACCGGAAGTGATAAGAATATCCCCGCAACAGGGCTGACGTTTGAAGGTTCATAAAGAACCGGAATGCGAGGGTTGTGAACACAAAAATGACAGTTGAGAAGGCCGTTAATTTTTTAAGATACCGTGAAACAGCTATTTCTTCCTCCGTGTTGGATGGTGACAACCAGTTAATCTTCAACAACCAATCGTTAAATGTCTTCTTTATCAGGGCAGTGTTTACGTACATAAATAAAAGTTATTTGAAGCAGAAATACAACATATTGATAATTAGATTAACTGATAAGTAGTTATTCAGAGTTAAAAATAGAAGCTAATTTCTGCATACCAGCATGATATTGAGTTGAATATGTAAAACACTTTACCCGGATGATCGGATAAAGTGTTTTACCTGAAGGACTTAAAAAAATGAGGATCGAATTTTTCTATTCATTTTCCTCGGCAGCCTTTACCACATAAACTTTACGACTCGCATACGCAGCAGCTAGAGTCAACAAAATAAATGTTCCGTTGCCGATGGGTGCGCCACCGCTGGTGCCGCCAACATAGCCATTCGAACCGCCATTGTCACCGGTGGCTGGTGGGGATGGAGGTGGTCCCTGTGCTTTAAGTGTGGTTCCGCCAATCGTAAGTATAATCAGGAGGATCAATAATTTTTTCATGGTTCTGAGTTTTGTATATTTT
>CAIXAQ010000867.1 GCA_903917425.1 uncultured Bacteroidales bacterium | reverse complement strand
TTGTATCGCATAAAAACGAACTCCAGGATGTTGATCTGGCTAAATTCCCGCTTTGGGTCGAAATGCATGCTAAAGGCCATACTGTTAATATTCCCGACACCAGATATCCTCTTGCTGATGAATATATGCATGCCCTTTTGGCAAATCCGGATGTTAAAAGTCTCATTGCAATTCCTTTGATGGTTAATGAACAGTGTGCCGGGTTTGTAAGTTTCGATTCGGTTACCAACCAACACACATATACCGAAGCGGAAGAAATCCTCTTGTCCGTTTTTTCCGAAATGCTGGTCAATGTGAGGCACCGGGCTAATTTGGAAAAAAACCTGATCGGCGAGAAACAAAATGCAGATAAAGCCAGCAAGGCCAAAAGTGAATTCCTGGCCAATATGAGCCACGAAATACGCACTCCATTGAATGGTGTGATTGGATTTACCGAACTCTTGCTGAAAACACCTTTAAACCAAACACAACTACAGTACGCCGAAAATGCAAATATCTCCGGGCTTTCGTTGCTTGGGATTATCAATGATATTCTTGATTTCTCAAAAATAGAAGCCGGTAAGATGGAACTTGACCTCATAGAAACAGATGTCATTGAGTTGGCGGAGCAGGCTTCGGATATTATCAAATACCACGCTTCAAAAAGAGGGCTTGAGCTTTTACTGAATATTCAACCCGAAATGCCACGCTCTGCACTGGTCGATCCGGTCCGGTTGAGGCAGATCCTGGTTAACCTGCTGGGAAATGCTGTCAAATTTACCGAAACAGGCGAGGTGGAACTGAGGGTCACCTTCGAAGCAATAAATTCCACGACCGGTAAGTTCTGTTTTTCAGTTCGCGACACAGGCATTGGCATCAGCGAAGACCAGCAGGCTACTCTCTTTAAAGCTTTCTCGCAAGCCGATACCTCAACCACCCGCAAATTCGGGGGCACCGGCTTAGGCTTAACCATTTCGAATATGCTTGCCGAAAAAATGGGCGGTAAAATTCAGATTGAGAGTCAGCAGGGGATTGGTTCCAGGTTTTATTTTATCATTGAAACGGAATTCGCGAAACGTGAAAAACCGGATACAGACTCAAAACTGGAGATTCACCGTGTGCTTGTTATCGACGACAACGACAACAACCGCCTGATACTTGAAGATACGTTCAAATTCTGGGGAGTTGAATTCGTTGGCATCAACAACGGAAACGATGCGCTAAAAATAATTGAAAATTCAAATCCATTCGACCTGGTGATCATGGATTATCACATGCCTGTCCTCAATGGTATCGATACAATCCGGATAATCAGGAATGAGCTGAAAATCCCCCCTGAGGCACTTCCCATCGTTCTGCTTCACAGTTCGTCGGATGATATAGAAATTTATGAGGAGTGTAAAAAATTAGGTATACGGTTCAACTTAACAAAACCAATAAAATCGCAGGAACTTTTCCTGTACCTGAAAAATTTACACAAATTGCCCGGTGTACAAAAGGGAAAGGTTAAAATTGAAGTTCCTGAACAAAAAATAGTAGTAATGGCTGAAAAAAGAAAACCACTAATACTCATCGCCGAAGATGTATTCATGAATCGGCTGCTCTTAACCACTTTTATTAAACAGATGGTGCCGGATGTTGAACTTTTTGAAGCTAAAAACGGGCTTGAAGTTGTAGAATTATTTAAATCCAGAACTCCTGACCTGGTTTTTATGGATATACAGATGCCCGAAATGGATGGACTGGAAGCCACAACCGAAATAAGAAATTTTGAGAAAGATAAAAACAGCCATGTCCCGATTGTTGCCTTAACTGCAGGCTCCGTGAAAGGAGAAGAAGAAAAGTGCCGGAATGCCGGAATGGATGGCTTTTTAACCAAGCCTATCGTGCAAAAAGATCTGCTTCAGATATTGGAGAACTACCTGTCGGACAATGGATAATGGATAATGGACAATGGAAAATGGTTAATGGAAAATGGTTAATCGTCAATCGTTAATCGTACCTCATAAATCCGAAATCCGCAATCCGAAATCGTTAATCGTACATCATAAATCCGAAATCGTAAATCAAAAATCCGAAATCCGAAATGGATAATTGACAATTTTACCCACAAAAGGTGTTTTGCCCCTTAACCCATTTAATTTTAGTCCTTCTGACTCAGGACCGGCAAAGTAGTTATCGGTAAAATCTGCCACAAACACAGCCTGAAAGCACTCATTAACCATGGTGACTGCCTTTCCTATTTGTTTGCTACCTGCGTTATCCTTAGCAATAATTCCATTAAATTTAATCCTCAACACCATGAAAATCAGAGTTACTGTCCTGCTATTTTTATCTATGCTTGCTTCGGGCGCCTTCGCACAGGAAACTGAAGTGAAAAAATGTGACCTTTCCATCGGTGCCGATTTTGCCTCCATGTATTTATGGCGTGGCATTGCATTGGGTACCGCACCTGCAATTCAGCCCTGGGGCGAATTTTCGTACAAAGGGCTGACCCTCGGTGCCTGGGGTAGTTATGAATTTACAGGCGAAACAAAAGAAATTGACTTGTCGGCAAAATATACCCGTAAGGATTTTTCGATACTGTTTTTCGATATGTTTTTCCCCGATTCCCCTGGACTCGATCAGGATTATTTCAACTACAATACCCATACTACGGGCCATCTTTCGGAACTGGCACTGAGTTATAATGGCTCCGAAAAAATTCCCTTTTCGCTGTATGGAGGCGTAATTCTTTATGGCATTCCTATCGATCACCAGGTGGGCGATACCAGCGCTATGAATTACTCGTCGTACTTCGAAGTAAACTACCTGGGTAAGTTTAAGGATTTTTCGTACAACGTATTTGCCGGTTTTACTCCAACCGAAAGCTACCTATACGAAACTGAAAAGTTTTCATTTATTAACGTAGGATTGAGTGCCGAAAAAGCAATAAAAATTACCAGCGATTTTGAAATTCCAGTAAAGCTCACCCTGTCAACCAATCCGGCAAGCAAGAAAATATTTATGGCTTTGCTTATTTCTATTTAACCAGGAAGACTGAAAATCAATAATATACTGAAAAATAAATTGTTATGAAAAAAATCGCCACTTTTTTACTTTTGGTTGTGATATTTTCGGCCTGCAACAATTCGAAAAAAGATGAACTTTTGCGAGAGCAACTTGCGCTGAAGGAAAAAGCTTCCAAAATTGACAACGATTTCAAAAAAATCAGGTTAGAAGTCCATACCCTCGCTGCGCTGATAACAAACCTTTATGAACGCCAGGACGAAATTCTGCCACATGTCGATAAAAAAAAATACCGTCTCGAAAGCAACGGCGTTTTCACCAAACCGGTTGACGATGGAGGGTCGGCCATTTTTGTTTCAGGATTTTACCCGGTAAACGAGAAAATCAAGAAAGCTGTGTATTTTACCGAACCCATCGATACTGTTTTTAAGGCGCTTGTAGCAAAATACCCTGAAATTGCGCAGGTCTATTACAACGATAAATATTCGTTAAACCGCATTTACCCATACTTTGACGTATTATCGCAATACGAAGCCAAAATGGATATTCCAGGTTTCAACTTTTATTACCTGGCCGATGAAAAACATAATCCTGCCAGGGAATCGCTTTGGATCAGCGAACCCTACGTTGACCCTGCCGGCCGTGGATGGATGGTATCAGCCATTGCACC